>CAIKYX010000177.1 GCA_903831745.1 Oligoflexia bacterium | reverse complement strand
CTGCGGTGAGGATCAAAAGTGCTACCGAAACATGGCTCACTCCGCCACTGACTCTTGTTGATGCTCATACGTAACAACCAAGTACGGCCGAGAAGATAGGAATCAAAGCCCAGGCCAATGGTGAAATCTTATGTAGCAATTCTCCCTCTCGGGTAATCAAGAATTTGAAGAGAGATTTACGGATACTCTCCACGGAAGAATTTCTTAGGCTGTACACGCGCGCAAGAATGTTTGGAAGGTGCACGACTCGTCTTTCTTTCAGGTACTGAACCTGATCATATTTAGGCATACGCAAAATTGATAAAGTGGAAATTAAGAAGATCATGACAAAAAGGATGACAAAAAGTTTTATTGGAATTTGAATTAAATTGTATGAAGTAAGTTCAATGAGGCGAATTCCGGCTACCACGCTAGGCGTAGATCCGGCTTGCTTAGTTTGAATCGTATACGTCCCTAATTGATAGTCAGCAGGTACGTTTAAGGAGAAAACGATAAAGCCTCGTTTATTTGGCTTACTTTTATTAAATGCAATGTCTTTTTGGTTTGTAGAGTGGAGAACCATCTGCCAACTTTTGACGTTACTGCCACCAAGCACAATGTTATGTTCTTTGCCTCTCTCCCAAGTTAAGACAGGAAGGTCGGCAGCTTGCGCAGTTGGGATGCTAACTACTAAATAAAATCCAAGTAAGAACACTGCAAGTAATTTATTCCGCATTCTTCATCGCATCCAAAATCAGCCAGAATCCAAAAAGAGAAGGTACGATGAGGAAAAGTGCCTTTGGCGTGAGTAAGTTTCCAATAAATGGAATGATCAATATAACCACGCCTGTAATGTCACTTAATCCAGGGTGCTGGACGTCCGGTGATGGGTTGCTATCACCTTTCACAATAAATCCTTTTATCGGGTCTCCTCCGATAATACGGTGAGAGATCGTTGCTACCGCTGCCCCATTAAATCGACGTGCCGTATAGGCGATGATGTCACCCTTTTTAGGCGCCTTGTGTGAAGGAGAGGTTGTAATAATGACATCGCCAGCATTGATGACTGGTTTCATAGAACCTGTTAAAACAATTCTTGCTTTAAGAGTTCCTGTGAATGAAAGAAATGAAAATGTAAGAAGAATTGCAGCGCTCACATATCCAGTCCACTTGAGCGCAGATCGAACTTTTTCATACCTAGCTACGGGAACCACCGCGGTTCTCTCTGGTGGGGCTTCAACGAATAACTTTGCCTTACTTGGGACAACACCTTGTGCGTTTATGAGGGCTGTATTTTCTCCCCGCGAGTTTGAAACAGTTAATAGAATGTTTGAATCCGCGTGGACTGGTGAACCTTCAATCCAAATTTCAGAGCCAGTAGAAGCGTCAAATACTTCCCGCCAAATCTTGGACATTTTTCCCCTAGGCCTCAATGAAGAGACTTTTGTTCGCACAAAAAGCCTTACCTTCACAAATTAGTTGGTAAGAACTGCCCCAGTACCTTGATTCCAGAGAGAAAATCCGTTCACATCAGGACGAGTTTCAATTACAACTTTGGCAGTATCCGATGACTTAATTTCGTATGGACTTGATGGAAGCGTAAGTGTGAACGAACCAGCATCGGCGATTGACCGGTCGACACTTACAGAAACATCTTGTGAGCTTGTATTGTCCATCGCAATAATGGATCCAGGTGTTTTATACCAAATTAATGCTCCTGCAGCTTGAAGTGCATCTCCTGAACCGCCAGTACACAACAAGGCGGTGTCTTGTGCAGTAGGGCAATTATTTGCCCACCATATATTTGCAACTCCCGCATCAGCAATACTTCCATTAGTCAACGCATCTGCCATAACGGCTGTCATTGGTAGTGGATTTTGGGTAGTACCGGCATCGAAAACGGAGAGAGAGAAATCAACGCCTGCGCAAGCGGCTGGAATACCACTTACAGTGATCGCTCCCAAATAAAAATCATTCGTTGTGTTATCGAACACCGATTTCGGAGTCACCTGGACAGTCTGCTGATTTCCACCACAATAGACCGAACTTGTATACCCCTGTCCAAATTCAGTTGGTTTTCCATTATTCAAAGTGATTGTTGAAGCAAGAGTTGAGCCAACTCCAAGAACAGCTGCAACTAAGCCAACACCAACCCAGACTTTTACGGCGCGCTTATTGCGTGGGGCACGACCCCCGCTACCGCCGCTATATTCCAGATTTAGAATAGACAATTAAGTTCCGTTCCTAGTTGTAACTTGTTGCTGTAGACACCAGCGTGATGTAGTCGAAATCAGATGAAGCGTTTAATGAGATTGTGTGTGTAGGCAATGCGTCTCTGAAATAAATTGCATTGTCGCCACTTGCACACCTGAAATTGGTTCCTGTGTCGCTAACGTCTGTAACCAACAGTTCTTCGCATGTCAAAGGTGTTGCGACCGTAGTGTATACATCCTCAGTACCCGCTTCATTTCTGTGTTTAGTAGTTTTATTTTTCCAGATCTGAAGTTTAAAATCGACTCCCAAACATCCAATCCCAGTGTCCTGATCAGGCT
>CAIKYX010000176.1 GCA_903831745.1 Oligoflexia bacterium | reverse complement strand
CCAAAAGGTGGGCCCGACCTAAGGGCAGGCGTAAAGTCCGAGAACGCTGAGTTGAACTGGCCCGATGGTTGCGCCTGGTACTGTGTAATTCGAACCTGCGTTTCCTCGAGATTGAATCATAATCTGCACCACGCCACCCTTTACCGTTTGGTTAATCTGAAGAGTGTTACCCACGACCTTGCCTACAGGATTTCCACTCGCGTCTTCAACCGTGATAAAGAAATTCTGATCTGCGATCAAGTTGGTGTAGTTGGTACAGAAGTTTCCATTTGAGCTGCTGATCGGATTATTGTTTGAAGGTTGCGCAGTCGTACTATTAGGGTTGGTCGACCAATTAAACGGGCCATAATAATTAGCAGGATTCGCAGTGCCCGGGCTGACTGCCCAGTACTGCCCACTGATATCGAGTTGGGCGGTGATTCCATTGCAGCTTCCAGTTACATAGTTTGCAGTAGTGGTTGGTGCAAACGTAGAAATCGTAGTGGGAGCCGCTGGGTTAAAATACTGATAGAGCGACGTAAATTGTGGGTTTCCGGGTAGAACTGCATCCTGATTTGCGCCCTTGCACATCGCCGGTGTGTTCATCGGGGGCGGCGTTGAATTATCAAATGTCGGAGATTCCTTGTAGCAACCGGTCACCGTTAACGTCGATAGAATTGAAAAATAAAGTGCGGCAAGAGATTTTGTATTCATGAATTTTTTCCTTTCAAAAGGGCTTCAATTTCGAAATAGGCTTTGGCAGAGAGTTTCTTAACTGTGGCAAAATCGTTTCGGGATGCAGCTCCTTTTGCCTGATCGAGGACGTCATTTAACTCCTGAGGTGAAATGATCCAGGCAACGAGAGACCCGGTGCCCGCTGGAAAATCTTGAAATTGACCATCAATTCTTTTCTTCAAATCATCGATGGTGGTAATCATTTGAGATCGTCTTGCAGCTGCATTTTTCGGTGCGGCTGTTTTTGCGAGAGTGTAAAGCGGCAGGATATGGTTTCTTTGATAGAATTTTAGATTGTGGGTCAACGTAGCAGAGTCGACAAAATGATATTCGACCAGTTTTGTGACGATTTCATTATAGGTAAAACTGAATGCTTGTGAATTCAGTGGGGCCAGAAATAATGCGGCAATTGAAGGGATCATATATCGATTCATGACTTGTTCCTCGTTTGGTTTACGGACCTAATGTTCAGGCGGGAGACTAGGGGATGCGGAAACGTGGCGCAATTCATTTGGCATCACATGCGTGCCAAATTGATGCCAAATGGCACGGTAGTTTAATGCTCATTTAAAGGCCCAAGATCAATGAGCAGGGTTGAATTTCTAGGGGGTAGTTTTTGATTTGGCTCGACTGTCGTGCCAAATGGCTTGCTGGTTTTTTGATTCTTGTCTATCCTCGTCTCCGTGCAAGTGACCCCTATCGATTTTATTCGTGGTCGGTTCTACAAGAAGCGATCCGATAACCCACAATATTCAATCGCGGCTTACGCCCGTGATCTAGGTCTATCGCCTTCGTTTTTATCAAGACTGTTGCTGGGAAGGCGGCCGCTGACGATCAAGCTTGCGGTGCAAATCGGAACGCTCTTCGAGCTACCTTCGGAACAAATCGATGATTGGATTTCGCATGTGGCAGCGGGTTCGAGTAAGAACGCAAAAATTTCGAGAAAGATGCGCGAGAAACTGGCGCAAAAGGTCAACTTAAAGACTAAGTATCCGGTGCAATATTACGAGATCGAGCGTTTTAAGGTAATTAGTCAGTGGCATCATTTCGCAATTTTGAATCTAACATTCATTCGTGGGTTTAAATCTAATACGCCGTGGATTGCAAAAAGACTGGGTATAACCACAGTAGAAGCACAAGAGGCGATCACCCGTTTGATCGAATTGGGGCTGTTGGAGCGATCCAAGGGAGTCTTGAAATCAAGTTCCAAGATGCTGTTCGTCGATCAGAAGAGCTCGGAATTATCGATGAGGCAGTTTCATTTGCAGCGCTGTGATCAAGCAAAACATGCTCTGACCGACCCGTCTCCGGAAGCATTTCCAAATCAGTTCTTCTCTGGGCTGACGCTTGCAATCGACCGAAAGCGCATGCCTGAGTTCAAGAAGAAGCTTAAAGAGATCTCTGAAGAAGTAATGGCGTTTGCCATGAGCGATTCTTATTCAGATGTGTATCATCTGAATCTTCATTTTTTTCCGGTGACTAAAAACGAAAAGGATAAAACACGTGGCCCCCTTTAAACTAGCAATTGCAATTTTCTGTTTTGTATACGGCACTTGGGCGCAGGCTCAACAGCATGGTGGAGGCGGTGGAGGCCGAGGCGGTCTTGATTTTGTTGCCCGGGCGGATAGAGCGCTTACGAAAATGGAAAAATTAGGGCAAGCGGAGTTTCCGGGCCTCCCGTTTGAGCGAGTGAGAAAAACCATTCAGACGATGTCGGTTTTGACGGTTCAGGTTAGGCAATATGTTCAGGTAGGTATCGATAATCAGTTATCTGTAGCAACCAATAGCCCTGCCGACCAATTGGTGACTTTAACCTACGACATGCCGAAAAATACCCAGCCGCCCTTTGATGATTGGAAATTGATTTTTGATCCGATCGAAAAAGAGTTTATATCGATTCATGAAGTGTTGTCGCTGACCTGTGAAGATAGAAATGCAAAAGATGATGAGCACAGAAAATGTCTTGAGCGTACCGGAGTTTACACGTATTCGGCTCATTATAAAGCCTTGATGCTCGAGCAACAGGAATCCGAGATGCGCAATGTGGTTCAGACATTGGGTTCTCGAACCCCAGAAGACATGGCAAATTCAGCCATCGGATCAGCCATAGTGAATGCCGATGATGAATCCAGTATTTCGTTGGTATGCACACGAAAAACGATCGAGAACAAATGTGTTCGAGTGCAATACTTCTATGACTCGACGCTGGTGCACAAAGCGTTGACCACGGAGTTAGACTTTGTTGAGCTTACGAAGCAGTACGAAACTCTTCGAGCGGCATTGATTGATCAAATGTTAGACCATCGAAAGCACGTTAAAAGAATGAAGATCATGCCGGTAACTCACTATGTGTTTGATCGCGGAACTGGATTGGTGCGCATGTTAGTCAGGGGCGGTGTTCCCGTTGGAATATTTGCCACTGTTGTTTTGACCCAAGCCAATCCCTATTCACTTGCTGTTATTTTTGTCTGGCCGATGGGGGCCGATCTTGTTAGCCTTCCGGTTCGTGCTGCCATTCACGGTGTGAAAAGATGGCGAGCTGCCAGGCAAAATCGAAAAGAAGAAAAACGGCTCTTACGCCTATCTAAAGCACTTCTAGATGGCATGACCGGAAATCATCAGCAGGTGATCAGGTTAAAAGGCTCAGACTTCAAAGTGTTTCAAAGTTTATTCAATTTTTCGGCACCTGAGGCAAATCAAAGTGGCGTTACGCCTTAATCACGTGCCAACCGGCATCGATTTTTAGGGTTCGATTTTTAAATGGTGTAGATCATCTTTTGATTAGGCATTAGGCTCCAGACTGATTGGAGACCTCATGAAAAAATCGATAGCATATGCTTTTTTGGCGATAGTGAGTTTAGTAGGGATGAATGCTTACGCTGACTGGCCGGGATATTATTCGCGCCAGGTAATTAATCTTTGGGGTCGGGATAGTGATTGCTTCGAGTCGACTGATGCGGCAAAGAAAGCTTGTTATGATCAGGCAGTCGACGAGTGCTATGCGTTTGAGTCAATTAAGAGCTTCAAGGTGGATCAGGGGCATGGGTGTGTAACCCAAGTGGTGTGTCAGCTTTTCTCGGACTGTCCAGAGCGTGATCATAGCTCGAGTACCGCTAGGCGTACTCCTGCAAAAACTCGACCTATTGCCCCTAGTCCAGACGATAATCCGTAAGCAATTATTTTGCTATTTTGTGGTTTGAAGTTTCGCGCGAATGAGCTTTGCGTTTTGCCAAAAAATCGAGCCCCGCGCACACCAAGATTGCATAGGTCGAGCCCCAGAGCAGATCGAGCAAATAATGGTGGTTCAGGTACACGGCCGAAAAACACATGATCAGATAGAAAAATACGGTAAAGGCTTTCATCGAGCCATATCGAAATGCGTAGTAAACCGCTTGAAGCGGATACGCCACGTGCAATGATGGAATTGCCCCGAACACATCGTTCGAACGGCCGTACCAGCCGGTAAAAAACTTGGTGCCAAGCAGGAGATCAAAACGCACGCAACCAGCTGAGCTTGCATGAGTTGCCAAATCTGCGGGCCCGAGTCCGTGATCAGCCACATACCAAGGTGGGGCAGCGGCAAACCAATAGTAAGTCGAATAGCCGATCATGTTGACCCAGAAGAATGCCCACATCGGACGAAAGGCCTGGTTCTTGATCCACGCGGCCGAGCGTTTTTCGGTACCTTTGAACGGAAGCCAGAAACAAAAATACATCGAGACCATGACATAGATACTGATAAAAAAGAGATAGAAGAAGCCCGTGATCAAATCCAAAACCGGATGAGTGTGTTTTTGCCACCATTCATTCGGGGTTAGGCGGCCTTCGGGAGTGTTAATGCCAAAAAAGGTTTTGTCAAAATTATACGGCTCTTGAACGTGAATGGGGCCTCTGAGAAAATCAGAGTAATACCTCATGCTGTCATAAATAACGCCGACGAGTAAAAGTGGCAGTAAAAAACGAAACAAGGGTCGTGCACGAGGCCCGAGGTACCACATGCCTACGGCCAGACCGCCGACCATAAAATGATCAGAGCGAATCGCGCCCAAGTAGCCATTAATTGTAATATACGCGACAAAAATAAAGAGCGGCAGAATCTTCTCGAGTGCGTTTTGGCTCTTCCACCAATCGGCCCATTCTTTTTTCAAAAAGGCATTTGCGTAAAATTCTTGTAGTTTTTTTCTCATGCGCGATTTCTCTTTTTCTCAATATACCAAAGAAAAGCAGGCAAGGAAACCACAGCTGCGGTTACGCAGGTGAGCTCACCCAGGATGGCGAGTTTGCCGAAGCTCACAAACGCCTGATTGCTGGCAATAATCAGTGAGGCATAACCGATAATCGTGGTTAGACTGGCTAACATTACGGCTCCTCCGGTTTGTTTTAGAACCGTCAGGATTCCTTTTGAACGTTCATAACGATAGCGTTGAAAAATATTAACGCCATAATCGACACCGATACCAAAAGTAATGGGCAATGCAATGAAGTTCAGGAAGTTGATCTTTTCATGAAAGCCCAGGATAAAACCGACGAGCCAGAGGACTCCCAGAAGTAGGGCAAACGAACATTGGGCAATCGTAATGATATTGCGAAATAGTAGAACGATCAAAACAAAGACAGCGATAAAGGCGCAAAGGGTTGCCTTAGGACCGTCTTTAACAATCGATTCAAAGAGATCTGAGGTGACCGGTAAGGTGCCCGCAACCGCAGTGCCCGGGCTGACCTTGTCGGTGGCATCTCGAATCGAGTGTACGAAGTGAATCAGGTTATCGCTTTTTGCGAGTTCAGAACTGAGCGAGGGTTCGACTAGTACGAGTTTGCCAATTTCTCCGCTCTTTTCGCGAAACTTGCTGCGCACGAGTTCAGGCAGATTTTCTTCCTGAAAAGTGCGAAGCGATTGTCTGGGTAACAGGTCTTTGACCATTTCTTGTTCTTTTTTGGTCATGTTTGCCAGAATTCGAGTCGGCAGCATTTGTTGAATCGACTGAAGAGTCTTAATCTTCTGTTCTTGATTCTTGGGCACAAAATCATCCAGTGTGCTGACGTTTACGATATAGCCTGATGAGCCTTCTCGTTCTTTGACCTCACGAATGGCTTGCGCAATTTTTGGCACGTCTGCTTTGTCTTTGGGCAATACTACTACGGGCGACAAGTAACGCTGAAACACCTCGTCGACGAAGTTGCCCCAATACATCGAGCCGCTCTCTAAGCTGTGGCGGTTTCTCAGTTTCTTCAGGTCGGTTTCGATGATCGAAGAATTGATGCGACCAAAAGTAGCGATGCAAATCACGGTCAGGAATACAGTTCCCCAAAGAATGGGTTCCGGAAATTTTCGGATCATTTTGGCAATGGCTCCGGCTAGCCATGGTTTTGCAGGGCGGACCGGTTTACGAAAAAACTTCATCCGGTAGAGCACAATAATGAGCGACGGAATGAGAAGGTAAGACATGATCCAGCACACGGCCATGCCGGTCAGTCCGATGATGCCGAATTGGCGAAAACCGCGAAAGCTCGTGAGCATCAGCGATCCGTAAGAGAGTCCCGCTGCTGCCGCCGCAACAATGGTAGCAGGCCAGGTTTTTTCGACCGCAATCGCAATGGCCCTTGGGGTCGACTTGCGTTTTTGGCGCTCTTCTATGAATCGGGCGAGGAGAATAATGCCAAAGTTAATTCCATTACCAATGACAATGCTTCCCATGAATGCAGAATTTGCATTCAGGTAGCCTACTTCGAAAAAGGCGATTCCAAAGGTAAGCAGCACCCCCATTAAAAGCGAAACGATGAGTGCCAGAGTGGCTGTAAAACTCTGAAAATAAAGAATCATGGCGACACCGACGAGAATGCAGACGACAATCGTCGAAAGTGCCAGGTCTTCGATCAATGCCTCGTGCTCTTCGATTAGATCCTGTACCCCGCCACTAAAATGAACTTGAATATCCGAAGCATATTTTTCGTTTGTTTGTAGCATTAGTTTGGCTACGATTTGATCAATCTCAGTCCGCAGACGCTTTGCTCCGGATATTCCGGTAGCGCTTCCGGCTTCATTGACGAGCAAGATGCGTAGCTTTTCGTCTGCAGAAGCATAGTAACCGTCCGGAAAGCGGGTGTAGCCATCGGATCGTTGGGTATACTTCTTTTGAATGGCATTAAAGTCGAGGTGGGGTTCTTTGAGGGTGCGATTCTCGATGATGGTCAGAGGATTATAAAGTTGCTTCTCGTAATCGATTCGGTCTTGAATGAAATGTTTTATTTTTTGAAGGTCTTCTTCTTCGATAAAAAGTGATTTGCGGTGGCTGAAGAATTCGAGCTCCTGGCTGATTCGGTATTCGACTCCGGCTGCAACATCTTTCGGAAGCTGGGTGATGTTTTCGACCAGGTCGTTTACGAATCGTTTGCTCTCGGCCGGATGATCTGAAGAAATGAGAATGGCCAAGCTATTGGTCGATTCGAGCCTGGCTTTGACTTCGTTCAGATCTTGCACACTTCGGGCATCTGTCGGCAAAAGCTCTTCGATTTCGGTACGAAGGTTTGAGAACAAATGAACCGCATGATACGCGCCCCAGCCACCGATTAAAAAGCCGAGAATGACCCAATATCCCGCATAGCGGATGAGGAGATGGGTGATCGCTTTCATTTCGGGGTCCTCAGGGTGCGAAGGGTGCCTTTTAAATTATTGAGGATGTCGGATGAGTTTCGGTGGTCGGCTTTCATTTCTTCATAAAGAAACACGCCTGTATTTTTTGGCGACAGTTGTTTGAGTAAAATATTGCCGCAGTAATGTTGGATATGGGAAGTGCCACTCGTTTTCTCGTACGAAATGAGGAGTGAAGTGGGGGCGGTCGATGTGCCGGTCAGGAGCGAGTAGGCCCAGAGTTCAGTCCAGTTCAGGGTAAGAAAGAAAACGGGTTTTACTTCGATTTGCTCTTCCTGAAGTTTTAGAAAATCCGCGGAAGTTTTTTCGACCAATTGAATATGAGTGTTCGAATCATTCCGAATGGTTTTTGGGTCGAGCAAGGCCTTGAGTAGGTCTGCGATAGGTTTTTCGACGGTTCCTGAGGTAGTGGCCCAGTCGTGATCGCGGTCAGTCAGATCTTTTTCGAATGATTCGGGTGCTGCGCGAAGGGGGCTTGTGATTTTTTTGGTAAAATCAAAGCAAGCCTCTGAGTTTGAATAAACGAATATATTTCCTAGGATAAAGCTCAAGATTGCAATTCGATACATTGAAAGTCTAAACATCGTTGAACACCTTTGAGAGTACTTTGAGGCCGCGCAATAAGTCATCCGCCTCGGCTGAAGTAAGTTTTTTAACCCTCTGATCGATCTTGTTCTGAACTTTTTTACGGTAGCGGTCATAGAAGCTTTTTCCTAGGGGCGTGGCTTGTAAGAGGATTTGGCGTCGATCGACGGTACTGGGTTTTCGATCGACGAGCTTTCGAAGCACAAGTGTGTCGATCATCCGGGTAAGCGTTGCAGGAGTAATGCCCATCCAGTCGGCGACTTCTTTATGGGTATTCGGACCTTTGGCCAGCTTAACGAGAATACGGAATTGGGGAATGGTTAAACCGGATTCACTGTCTATCGTATTGAAGTGTCGCATTTCGGAGCGGATAAATCGCATCGCCCGAGGAACGGCTTCTAGAATTTCTTTGGATGCCGAGGACTCATTTGCTATATTCATTAGTACTGCTAATAAACTAATAAACGAGGCTCTAATGGTCAAGTTGATAATGCCCCTCATCCTTGCATTTTTATTACATGGAACCTTACTGATTTCAGCTTCCAGTGCTGCAGTTACGCTCGATGCCGCGTATCGCGCTGCTCTTGCAAATAACGAGAATTCTGGCATTCAAGATGAAGTCGTTTTGCAAGCTGAAGAACGCTATCAACAGGCAAAAGGGACATTGTTTCCGACCATCAATGGTGTGGTCACCTACCAAAAGCAGCAGGCTCCCTCCGTTCCGGTGGCGACCTCTCCTTCGAGCCAGACCATTGCAAAAATTACCGCAGCGCAACCTATTTTTCATGGAATGCGCGAGTATTCGGCGCTCAGACAGCAGGGCGATCAAAGCGAAGCAGCGAAGTTGAGTCGCGAGCAAGCCCTGGTTTCACTCTTTGTCGATGTGGCCACGGTGTACTATCAAGTGCTGATGTCGGATCAAGACCTCAAAGATCTGAAGCGCGAAAGTGCGGTAAACTCAGAGCGATTGGCTGAATTGAATCGATTTCGAAAGCTAGGACGAAGCCGCGAGTCGGACGTGCTTCTTCTGCAATCCAATGTCGCCATTTTGGATGCGGCCATTGAAGCCGGAGAAGCAGCCATCTTAAATGCGCGAACTTCTTTTCATCTGATCACCGGGCTAGATTCCAACTCGGTCTTGACCGATCAGTTTAATTTTCCGTCGCACCTCGCACCCAAAGAAGAGTATCTGGCAAAAGCAGAAAAACGCTCAGATTTGCTCGGACTACAAAAGAATCTTGATGCCGCTGATGAAGGAGTCTGGGTTGCAAAAGGGCAGCATATTCCTTATATCGACCTGCTTGCAGATTATTATTTTGATCGTCCCACTTATTTGCAGTCGATTCATTGGGATGTGCAACTCGCACTGACGATTCCTATTTTTCAGGGTGGGGTAATTCACTCGCAAACCAAGCAGGCGGTTTCAGTCAGGAAGCAAGCCGAATTGGGCTTGTCTTTGGCGAAACGCCAGGCTCAGCGCGATGTCGAAAACTTTTATCAGCAAGCGCAGAGTGATTTTAATCAAATTCAAAAAGAAAAGACTGCTGCGGCACTCTCGCAAAAGACTTATGAGGCTGAAGTTCGCGATTTTAGATACGGACTCGTCACCAATCTGGATGTGCTTCAATCACTGACGACCGCGCAAGAAACCATGCGGGCGTATGATCGGGTTCAATATCAATTTAAGACAGATTACATCAAGCTGTTGGGTGCGACGGGGGTACGACCATGACTCTTTCGGATATTTCGATTAAAAAACCTGTTTTTGCCTGGATGTTGATGATCGGGCTTTTAGCCTTCGGCGGCATCTGCTTCTCGCGGATGGGAATCAGTCTTTTGCCCGATGTGGATTTTCCGGTGGTCAACGTATCGGTCAGTTGGACCGGCGCTTCTCCCGAGACCATCGAGCTGGCGGTGACCGATATTGTCGAGAATGCGATCATGTCAGTCGAAGGGGTTCGAAGTGTCACGTCGCAATGTCTCGAGGGAGTATCGAATACGACCGTCGAGTTCGAATTGAATCGTAATATCGATGTGGCCCTTCAGGAAGTTCAGACCAAGATTTCGCAGGCACAAAAGATTCTTCCGCAGGATGCCGATCCTGCAATTGTCACGAAACAGAATCCAGAAGATCAGCCGATCGTTTGGGCGGCGCTCTCGGGCGGAAAAACCGTTCGCGAGATGGTGGTGTTTACGCGAGACCATCTGAAGGACAGCATTACCACGGTCGGTGGAGTGGGTGATGTTCGCTTGGGGGGGTATATCGATCCGAATATGCGGGTCTGGTTGAATACCAACAAGATGAAGAACGCGCAGATCTCGGTCGCAGACGTGAATTCGGCGATTACCCAAGGAAACTCGCTGACGCCGACCGGTTACGTTGACAGTGGCCCAAAAGAAACCAACCTCAAAGTGGTCAGCGAAGCCCTGACTCCCGACGATTTTAGAAACATCATTATTCCTGCGCGCGGGGGCGCACCGATCTGGTCGACGATTCACCTGAAGGACGTAGCCCGGGTCGAAGAAGGTTTGGCCGATATCCGAAGAATTTCGCGAGTCAACGGCGATCCTGCAATAGGACTAGGAGTCGTCAAACAACGGGGCTCTAATGCGGTCGCTGTGGGTAAAGGGGTTAAGGATCATATGGCTGCTCTTGCCGGAGTTTTGCCTGCAGGAATGAAGCTTCGCCCAGTGGTGGATAGTACTAAATTCATCGAAGATTCGACTGCCGAATTGTTGATGACTCTGACTTTGTCGGCACTTTTAACGGCGATTGTGTGTTGGTTGTTCTTGGGTACGCTCGGTTCGGCGTTTAACGTCGTTATCGCGATTCCAGTTTCATTGATCGGAACGTTTATTGCGCTGAAGGCTGCAGGTTTTACGATCAATACGTTTACCTTGCTTGCGCTTTCGCTTTCGATCGGAATTGTGGTCGATGATGCGATCATGGTGCTCGAGAATATCGTCCGTCATTATGAAGCGGGAATGAGTCGTGTGAAGGCAGCGTTGGTGGGTGCCCGAGAAATTACCGGTGCTGCCACGGCGTCGTCGATTGCCATTCTGGCAATTTTCTTGCCGGTAGTGTTCATGAACGGCATTGTCGGAAAATTCTTTTTTCAATTCGGAATCGCCATGTCGGTTGCGGTCATCCTTTCGCTGCTTGAAGCACTGACTCTCGCGCCGATGCGATGCTCGCAGTTTTTAACCCACACACATGATAATTATGTCAGCCGCCACATGAATCGTTTTATGGATAAGTTTGTGGCCTATTACCAGGGCATGCTGGGCCGGGCACTGGCGCGCCCGTGGAAGATTCTGATCGTGGCTTTTGTGATTTTCTTCGGTTCATTGTTTTTGCTGCCGGGTCTTAAAAAGGAGTTTGTTCCACCACAGGATCAAAGTCGCTTTCTCGTGTCGGTTACTACCCCCATGGGATCGTCGCTCGAATTTACCGATGGAGTCTTTAAGAAACTCGAAAAGTTGCTACTCGATCGTCCAGAAGTAAATGTCATTTTTGTTGCCGTGGATGGGTTTCAAGGCGGTCTCGTCAATCAAGGAAATATTTTCGTCACGCTGAAAGATCCGTCTGAGCGCAAAATCGAGGCGCCATTTACTCATCGTCCTAGCCAGCAGGAGTTCATGGGCTGGGCCCGCGAAGCGTTTAATAAGGTTGAAGGGGTAAAGACTGCTTCGATGATCGATCTTTCGTTGTCAGGCTTCTCGTCTTCTCGTGGGTTTCCGATTCAATTTCAGGTCCAAGGCCCGGATTGGGAAAAGCTCGCGTCTGTCAGTCTCGAGTTCGTAAAAAAGCTGAAGGATTCAGGACTCGTCACCGATGTCGATACGGACTACAATCCGAACATGCCGGAAGCACGCGTGATTCCGAATCGCGAGAAAGCCTATCAGCGCGGTGTGACTGTGGGTAATATCGCAGACACCATCAGCGCCATGGTCGGAAGTCTGAGGGTGGGGCGCTACACTGATTCGTCGGGCCACCGGGACGACGTCAGGGTAAAGCTCGAGGACGAATTCAATCATTCGCCGAATGACATTACCCGAATCTGGGTGCGCAATAACCGCGGAGAAATGGTGGCGCTTTCGGATGTGGTTACGGTCGAGAACAAGTCTTCGCTTTTGACCATCAGTCGGTTTAATCGCGAGCGTTCGATTTCGATTTTTGGAAATCTGGTGACCGGAAAATCTCAAACCGATGTGATGAATTATATCGATCAAACCGCGAAAGAACTTTTGCCTCCGAACTACCATACCGTGCTTTCCGGAAGCTCGCAGGTCTTCAAGGAAACATTCATGGAATTCTTTTTGGTTCTTGCGCTCGGAATTCTCGTTGCTTACATGGTGCTTGGAACGCAGTTTAACAGCTTCATTCAGCCTGCGGTGGTGCTATTGGCGCTTCCGTTCAGTCTCACCGGTGCATTGATTGCACTCAAAGTGACGAATATTTCGTTGAACATGTACAGTTTTATCGGGGTGCTTCTATTGATGGGGATCGTAAAAAAGAATTCGATCCTGCTCGTCGATTTTACGAATCACAAGCGTCTCGAAGGATTGGCAATCCGCGAAGCCCTGATTGAAGCGTGTCCGCTCAGGCTCAGACCTATTGTCATGACCAGTGTCGCAACCATTGCAGCGGCAGTTCCGATCGCACTTTCATTGGGTTCGGGTGCCGAGACGACTCGCCCGATGGCGATAGTGGTCATCGGTGGGGTAACTGTATCGACCCTTCTGACATTGATCGTAGTTCCGTGTGCGTATTTACTGATGGCCAAACTCGAGCGACCGAAGCACCAGCAGGAACTCGATCAGGCATTGAAAGATCTGGGCGAGCTTAAGCCTGCTGTAAAATACTAGCAAAGGATCAGGCACAATCCGTTAATGACTGCCTTGAACCGCGAGCAATATCGCAGCGAGCGTTCCAATGCCAATCATCATGGGTGAAAGTTCTTTTCTTCGTCCCACCAACGTATAAAGAACCACATGAGAAAGCAGGCCCCAGAGAATTCCTTGGGTGATCGAAAACGTGAGTGGAATGAGTACTAAAGTCAGAAACGCCGGAAGCAAGTCTTCAAGTTCCTGAAGCTTTAAAGTAAGGATGCTTTTAAACATCATGGCGCCGACCATAATCAGAATGGGGGCTGTGGCAAAGCTGGGTACCATCGCTACGATGCGTATTAGCTCATCAAGGAATCTAACTGAAGGATAGGATAGCTTTGACGGGGGTTAGGCTGCGATGAGCCCAGTGTTCCGTCTTCTAAGCAGCTCTTCGAACTCTTCGAGTTTAGACTG
>CAIKYX010000175.1 GCA_903831745.1 Oligoflexia bacterium | reverse complement strand
TGGCTTGTGGGTGGTTCACTTCTTAAAAATGGTGGAGTTGTAGCGGCAATTGTCTGCTCACTCACTATCCGCATTAGCTTGCATAAATCAGTGCGCGAAGGCTTTGGGCAAATTGTCGGTACTGCGATTGGCGCAACAATCGCGCTGATAACGGTCAATCTTTTTAATCTGGGATTCATTTCTATTGCAATCACGATGCTGCTTTGCGCGGTTATTGCTCGCGCTCTTCGTCTTGATGAAGTGGCATCCATCAACGTTCCCGTAACAGCGCTCATTGTGATGGGCCCTGGAATAAGTGAAACCACTGCGATTAGTCGTTTGATCTCGACGTTGATCGGCGCTTCGATAGCGATTGCTTTCTCCTACTTTTCACATCCTTCAACCCCCGCAGGTCGTACCATCGAACAAATCAAGAGTATTGGGCGCAAGAGTTCCAAATTACTTTCAGATATCTCTAATGGACTTTGCGCCGATTACACCCAACAAGATGCAGGTAAATGGTTGACTCGAGGCCGAGCACTTATTGAAATGATTCCTACTATTCGATCTCAAGCCGATGAAGCGACGAGTTATGCAAAGTGGTCACCACTTGCACCACTGGATGAAGCCCAACTACTTGCTCTTCGCGCAACTGCTATGGAACATACTGTTGTACAAATCCGCGGAATAGCTCGTGCTCTTTTCGATGCAGTCATTGAAGGAGATCTCCCTGAAGATATCCGCCTCGAGATTGCAACTGCGCTAAAAGCCGCGAGCCTTGCAATCACATCCAAGATCGATGGCGTTGGGGAAAAATATCAATTCGTCGATGTCACCATTACAGATGACTTGCGAATTCAGGCAAAGACTTTGAGCAATACTTTGCTGGCGCATAACAAAAAAATCTCGCACGAACAGATGCTCCGATGCATGAGTATTGCTTCAAACATCAAGATCATCTCGGATTCACTCGATGAATCCTCGCCGGCTCTTGGAACCCTTGGAGACATAAATCCCGAAGAGGATTAGACTTCACAAATGCCTCTAGATTCCGCCAATCCCTTCGCACAACGCAGCACCCTTGAATACGAGTTGCCACCATTTGCACTCATTAAAGAAGAGCATTACCGACCTGCTTTTTATGGCGGATGCGAAGAGCAGCTAATGGAAGTTGATGCGATTATCGCTTCAGGAGAAGCAACATTTGAAAACACGTTGGTGGCGCTAGAAAAAAGCGGTCAGACTCTTGGACGAATGCTTCAGGTTTTCTATAACAAGTCATCCAGTGATACCAGTGATTCCCTTATTGCAATTGAAGAAGAAATGGCGCCAAAGCTTGCGGCTCATTCAGATGCAATCAAACTCAATCCAAAACTCTTCTCGCGTGTTAAGAAGTTGTATGAGAGCCGTGCATCACTTGGTCTTAATGAAGAAGATGCAAATCTGCTCGACAAGTACTACACAGATTTCATTCATGCCGGTGCCCACTTAACCGAGGCACAACGCGAGACTCTCAAAGGATTGAACGAGCAGATTTCTAAACTCCAAACCCAATTTGATAAGAGCCTTCTTGCTGATACAAATGACCTTGCCGTTATTGTGGAAGATGTAAAAGAGCTTGATGGGCTAAGCGAGAATGAAATCGCTGCCTGCGCGGCCGCTGCAAAAGATCGTGGTCTTGAAGGAAAGTATTTAATCGGAGCCGTGAACTTCAGTGGCAATCCACTACTTGCGTCCCTTAAAAATCGTGAACTTCGCAAGAAGATTATGCAGAACTCTTTGATGAAGGCGAACCGCGGAAATGAAAATGACACAAAGAAATTTCTAGTGGAGCTAGCAACCCTTCGCGCACAACGCGCAAAATTGTTTGGCGTTGATAATCACGCGCAATATTCACTTCAGACTTCTACTGCGAAGAGCCCGGCAAATGTTCATAAAATGTTGCGCCAGATTGCGCCGGCGGCAGTACGAAATGCAAAGGCAGAGGCGGCTGACTTGCAGGCAGCAATTGGTGACGCCTTCACGCTTGAATCATGGGACTGGGATTTGTACACCGAGCAAGTGCGCCTAGAAAAATACAACGTTGATACAACAGCGATGCGGCCATACTTCGAACTCGAGCGCGTTCTGGCTGATGGAGTTTTCTTCGCTGCAAATAAATTATTTGGGATTTCTTTCAAGGAGCGCAAAGACCTGATTACCTATCACCCAGAAGCAAGGGCATTTGAAGTCTTTAATGAAGATGGATCTAATTTGGGCCTTTTTATCGGCGACTTTTACACGCGCGATTCCAAGCATGGTGGCGCATGGATGAACAACCTTGTCGATCAGAATTTCCTCTTTAATCAATTGCCTGTTGTAGTAAATAACCTCAATATTCCAAAGCCACCCGCTGGGCAACCAACACTTCTTACCTTTGATGAAATCACAACTCTCTTCCACGAATTTGGACACGCGCTTCACGGGTTGCTTTCGAAGGTCACCTATATCCGCACTTCAGGAACGAATGTTGAGCGCGATTTTGTCGAATTTCCATCTCAGGTGAACGAAATGTGGATTTTGTGGCCAGAGGTTGTTCAAAACTATGCCCGCCATTATCAAACCGGCGAAAAATTGCCCGAGGAATGGATTAAAAACCTTGACGCTTCCAAGACATTTAACGAAGGCCATGCAACAACGAGTTATCTAGCCGCTGCAATTCTTGATCTTGCTTGGCACGAGATCGAGGAAGGTCAAACTATTGCCGATGTGGTCGCATTCGAGCAGAAAGCGATTGAAGATTACGGATTGGATTTTGCTCCAGTCCCCCCTCGGTATCGTTCGACCTATTTCAGTCATATTTTCATGGGCGGTTATTCCGCGGGATATTACGGCTATATCTGGTCTGAAATCCTTGATGCCCAAACCGTGGATTGGTTCAAGGAAAACGGGGGCCTCACCCGAGCCAATGGTGAACACTTTCGAAAGGAGCTATTGGGGCGCGGTGGATCAATCGATTCCATGCAGATGTTCAAAAATTTCCGCGGAAGTGAAGCCACAATTGAACCTCTTTTGAAGCGACGTGGCCTCAACTAGCGCACCGCTAGACCCGGCCCTGGATTCATCCTCACGTTCATTAAGGTAGACTTTTACAGGTAAATGCTCTGAATTGACTGCGAAATTTTCGGGATGAGGATTGCCTTGTTGAGATTTTTGAATGCAAAATCCAAGCACGCAGGAAGTCGATAAGAGCGTCTGGCCGGATGGTCTAGGGCCAATCATTAAATACATCAATGACAAGGGCATGGAGTT
>CAIKYX010000174.1 GCA_903831745.1 Oligoflexia bacterium | reverse complement strand
GCAAGCGCTCCTTCAACGCCCGTAAAACGTCTTCATTATCCCAATATTTTTTGGATTTTGTTTGCTCACCTGATGGTGATAGCCGCGATTCCTTATTTTACTTGGCCCGCATTTGCGGCCTGTATTTTCGGTGCCTGCGTTGTCTCGTCATTCGGAGTGAATCTAGGGTTTCATCGTTTGCTGACCCATCGTTCTTACAAGGTACCTAAATGGTTAGAATACACCTTCGCTACAATTGGCGCGATGATCGCGGGTGGACCGCCAATGCATTGGGTGGCCGAACATCGCTTGCATCACCGGTTTTCTGATTTGCCTGATGATCCACACAATTCTCGTGAAGGATTCTGGCACGCGCACATGACCCATCTTTTTTATCATAAAGATTTTGAAGACATCGAAGAGCAATGGATGAAATACGTGCCCGAGATGAGCGGTGACCGTTATTATTTGTTTTTGAATAAATATTGGATTGGCCTTGCGATGCTACCGCTGATTCCGCTTTATTATTTTGGTGGAATGCCTTTCTTAATGTGGGCGGGTTTTGTTCGCGTCGTTGTGATGCTTCATATGACTTGGTTTGTGAATTCGGCTTCGCACATGTGGGGTTACCGAAACTATGTGACTCGCGACAACTCTGTAAATTGTTGGTGGGTGGGATTGATAGCTGCTGGCGAAGGCTGGCATAATAATCATCATGCTTATCCGACCTCAGCGCGGCACGGGCATAAATGGTTTGAGTTAGACCTTACTTACGGATGGATTTTGATCCTCGAGAAATTAGGTTTAGCGACGGATGTAAAACGCCCGGCTCATTTGGTGAAAGTCGAATCATTGCCAGTCAATATTGCCGAAGTTGAATTATCGTAATATTTGCCCGTAAATTGTATCGATTTAATATTTCGGCCAAAAAAGACACACTGCACAAACGAATTTCTTTAGAGTAACTTGTAAGGTACTCAGTTCATTTACTGAGGAATCGGCCTAAGGATTAGGTCGATTAAATTACAGGAGGTATTATGAAGACGCAATTCATGTTGCTCGTCTTAGGATTAATCGCAGGTCTTATGACTCATTCGAGTGCATTGGCCGCAACCGATCAAACCGTCTTAGAACAAAAATCAAAACTCTTGGGCAGAGAACTCTCTGTTCGACAAGAATACGGTTCGGTTCCGTCGGGTAAAGGTGTTCAAACCGTTACCCAAGTACAATTCATCGGAACCCCAAAGCCGTTGCTTGATGCCAGGGTGGAATATGTTCCGCCCGTGATCACTAGTGCTGCGCCGGCTGCGACTCCGCAGGATCCTCTCTCATCATTGATCACCAACACGAAGCACGATTTTTATGTCAGTGGGATTCGTATTTGGAGCGATGAGATGGGTTACAAAGACGGAAGTTTATTCTACTCGGGTGGAGTCGCACCGACTTCTATTCCGATTCCCGTTCTCACTTACCCGATTGGACCCTTGGTCTTAGAGTTGGATGCAGGAGTAGAATTCGAAGCTCAATTGTTGGCTAAGCTTACGCCGAGCATTTCGTTTCCTTTTACCGACTCTTCGCTTGCGGCCTCGCTCTCGGCTGAAGCGGCTGCTTCAGGTTTCGTCGAAGGCTCAGCTCGAATTTTAGTGATTCGAGCCGGAATCGGCGGGGCAATTAACATTGTACAAGGCGACGCTTCTGTCGGCGCAGTGATTTTCTTTAAGAAGCAAGCACCCGAGCTTACTTATGGCGGAAAAGTCAGTGTATTGAGCGGCAAAATTTACGCATTTGTCGACACCAATATTCTTTTTGGAATATGGACCCATTTGTGGTCGGCCAATCTCTATGCTTGGAACGGTAAGTGCTGGGCGTTTGGAGCTGAGTCATGCGCAGTAAACTAATTTCGCTTGTTGTTACCATGGCCATCACCCTGACTGGGGTGATTTTAGCACTGAGAAATCATTCGGGGGGCACGGTCGCTGACCGTGCCCCTGCCGAGGCTTCGATTCCGCAAGTAGTTTCGGCTGCACTCAATGCTCCGACTTTGCCTGGAGTTCTAAAAAGCGAAACCTATGATTTCGAACGAAGGATTAAAGCCAACTTTAATGAGAAATCATTAGTCGACACCCAATATTCGGGTCATTTTTTTGTAGATTGGATTTCCATTTCAT
>CAIKYX010000173.1 GCA_903831745.1 Oligoflexia bacterium | reverse complement strand
AGACACCTATTATTATCGAGATCGCCAGCATCGCCAACTCCTTGCAGCAACGGCGATCGTTCACCATCTAAACTATCCTGATATTGCGCAAGCAATTCGAAACCTCGCCACTCATTATGGATATGAAGAGGTCATGAAACTCGCCAAAAAAGCACTCAATCTTTAATACAATTCGTGAATGAGTTTCTACCGATCCGGTTGTTTCGTAAAACTGATCATCGTTCAATGCACTCACTGATTGACTCCGGTATTCATTCAGAATTAGAATCCACTCAATTCTAAACCGGCCTCGTGAGGTACAGCTTAAATGATGAAATTCAGTGAACGCTATCTGACTCTTTTCTTACTTGCACTGACGCTAAATCTTTCTACCTCGAACCACTCACACGCAGTCACCATGACTTGCTCGCAAGCAGCCAGCACCACTCACGCTCAATACCTTCGTAAGTCAGATAAGCTTCACGCCATCCTAGGCGACCTCATTCTCGAAGACAGTGAAGTCTGTGGCTTAACTCAAAAGAACGAATACCTGCCTGCGTATATCGTCGCCAAATACGATCTCGATGAAAACCTGCCCGAGGATGTAAAAGCGGCGATTCTCGAGGCGTTCGCTAGTCCTGGCGAAAACCTGATGACGACTGAAGAACTGAATGAAATTGATCGGATCGTAAATTCAAAATTCGAAATTGAAGGAGCCCGCGAAGAGACTGCCACGGCAGTGAGAAACGCGCGCGATGAGTTCAATCAGTTTCGCGATCAACTGGCCAATAAAGCACGTTACAAAAACATGGTGACCACCTTTAGAAAAATCAAGAGGATCATTAACCTCGAGTTTAAAACCGGAAATCTCGACGCCAATCTTTTTGCGTTTCATGGTTTTCACAACGTACGCACCTCGAAAGGTGCTACCCCACGCATTTATACCCAACGCCAATGGAACCAGATCAGTCCCAATGGAATTTCAGCCAGTGACGCCGAATATGTGAACCAAAACGAATATGCGGCGGTTGCCCTCTTCGCCAAAGAGGTCGAAGACCCGATCATGTATTATTCGGGAGAAAGCGGCAGTGCACTTCAGGCGATCTTACCTAAACTAGGTCGATTCATGGGCAAAACTGACGAACAAATGCTGTACGCCTATAACCAGAATCGCAACAATCCAAAATGGTGCGAAAGCCCGTGGTGTGAAGAAGAGAAACGCCATGGCCCTTTTCTAGGCAAGATCTACGAGCGCTTTACCGGCCGCTCTTCTGATTTCGGAAACCCGCACGAAACGACAGCCGTACTGACCACTTTAGAGGATGCCATTTATCACCTTTATTCACGTCAGGCCAATGAATGGGCCGCTTCGTCTGCCTATGTGTATCTCGCAGGTCACGCGAAAGACGGAAGTGTACTTCAAGACTACGTCATGAATATTGCCCGCGATGAATTCAAGCATCTTTCGATCGTCAGTGGTGCGTACCTCTATCTCTTTGGTCCGCAACTGAACCAACGCGTGGTCGAAATGCTAAAAATTACGCTCGATCAGCTGAAGATGCATCAAGCCGCCCGTACGACCGGTGGCGACGTGTTTAACCACCCGCTTGCAAAAATTGAAGTCGTCATGATCTACGCCATTATGGAAATGCGCGTCCGCGAGTGGATTAAGACTGTTCCATATAAAACAGTGAAACTGTTTTTTGATGGCGCCTCGCAAGCAACCGAGCTTCCTGCGGTTGCCCAAAGCGCAGAAAACCATGAGCGAATCTCCCAGCAAATGGCTGAAGCCAAACGCATGAGAGAGAACCTGACCCTCTGGAACCCGATTCAACGCGCAGAAGCCCTGGCTCAGGAAAAGTTCGAAACGGACCATCAAACTTTGATTAACCAGATCATCGAAAAGGACTTTAACGGATTTCGCGGCATGGAAGACCCGGATTCGAATGCATCAAAAGAAGCATTCAAGACCATGCGTGGCTATGTGCTTCGAAATCTTGATACCCAGCTCCTTCGCAAGGTCCTTTATGATGATCTCAGACACTATCAGATTATGAATAACTATATTCAGATCGAAGTGGCTAGAACTGACGGCGAAGTCAAATTCGGTGGCAAAAAATAACTTAGTCTTTTAACCCAATTCAAAATTGAGATTTTAAAGATTT
>CAIKYX010000172.1 GCA_903831745.1 Oligoflexia bacterium | reverse complement strand
CTTGAATAATAATAAGTTGTCGGACACTTATTTATTATTCAAGTTGTCGGACACCTAAAAGCCTAAAAAACCGTTTAAACACAATGCGTTATGTCCATCTTTTGCTTTCAATCATTTTCGTTTCTCGATATGCAATGGGTCACACTAAAAAACATATCTTGGGGGATAGAGAATGAACGTTGTCGTTTTTACGTTGCTTGCGCAATTATCGGTCGGGATTTCACATGCTAATGATTGGAACGGATATAATGATCCTTCGCATTTTAGCGATCATTACGAATACCGTCTCAGTGCACTTCCGCAAAAAGGCGCGGTAGCTCCGAAGAACCTTCCTTGGTCCGAAACTTATTGGCCAAGCGACAAAGGCAGCATCAACTATCGTTGGAATGCTCAAAATCCGATCGGTTTCGATTACGGTTCACCGTCTCGAGAAGAGGCGCTCAAAATGTCTCGCGACGAACTTGCACGTCTGGCCCCTGCAGAAAAATACGACCTGGCAATGGGCAATTATGATTATCCGCTTAAGGGCGAGGTTGCCGCTTCTGCAGGCAAGCACGCCAAGGATTGGGCCGGAATCTGTAACGGTTGGGTTCCAGCTGCGATTCAATTTCCAGAACCCAAAGCGGTCGATTACGTGAATCCGGATGGCATCGTGATTCCGTTCGGAGCAAGTGATGTCAAAGGCCTTCTCAGTTACATGATGGCATTTCATGTCGAACTCGGCGTGGTTCAAGTCGGTCGACGCTGCTCTAAGATTGATCATGTTTTTGGACGCGGAACCTGTGTCGACGACATCAATCCAGGTGCAATGCATGTCATACTTGCAAATGAACTCGGCCTGCATCACCAAGGTTTCGCGGCGAACGTTGCCCTGAATGCCGAAGTATGGAATCAACCGATCATCGGTTACGAAGTTCAAACCGTAGGCTCGGCGTTGAGCAATCACTCGGCCCAAGCGGTTCATGTCAAACTTCGCATGGATTACGTCGATGAGCTCGATGCTTCACAATGGGAGCCAGTCATCGGAACTTCGCTTCAGCAATTCAATCATCAGGATCTCGAATACACACTCGAGATGGACGAAAATGGCGCGATCACCGGTGGTTCTTGGATTACCAAGCACACTCATCCAAACTTTTTCTGGAAAGCAACCGAGCTCGCCAAGTTCGAAGGCGATTACGCCGGTCTTGCCAAGATCTATCAGCCTGCTAAACCTTAGTTCTTAGAGGGTTTTTAGGAATTCGATCAGATCTCGCTTTTGAGCAGCATCAAGGCGCGAGAAAATCCGGTCGTAGTGACCTGCATTTGAAAGACCTTCTTTACCCGTATCAAACAAATGTTCCGGATCAGGCTTCTCGCGCGAGTGAGAGGCCTGAATCGGGTACCCCATGCATTCTTGGTCGTAATCCTGATTGCGATCGAGCGCTTTTCTCGAATAGTAGGTTTTAGGTCTTTGATCGGGAGGCAGCATGAACGCGCACAGATTCGGAATCGAATTATTGTGTAAGTAAGGATAGCGAGCCCAGATGCCGACCAGGGGTGGCGGCACATAGCCCGAGTGGGGTTCGATCACGATATTAAATTTCTTTGAGAAGGCGAGCGGGTTCAGGGCGTCTGCCAAAGCCTGCATGCCTTGATAGCGTTTCGGGTCGGTTCCGACATCCCGAACGGTTTCGTCATAATTGACTTGTACGGTGTCGGTCGATTTCGCCCAGTCTTTTACGTATTCACCATGACATTTGCGGCAACTCGCGATGTAAACCTTCTCGCCTCGTTTTGCCCGCTCGATCTGAATCGAGTTTTCACCAAAAAAATCCCGCCACTTGGGTGCTTCGCTCGCGAACACTGCGGTAGTCAGTTCTTCAATCTTGTCGGGATTTTCGTCCATCCATTTTGCAAGGTCAGGAATGTCCACGCCTCTTCCCAATTCGTTCCATAAAAAATTAGTGAAGACTGGGTTTCCGCCCATCACGCTTCCGTCAGACAACCAGTGGGTTTTGTATTTTACGTTCCACCAGACGGCGGGTTTTGAATCCATGACCGTGTGATCGAGGATCGTCACACTAGGGTGGCTGGCATCATAGGCCGTTCGCTCGGCATCCGGGGTTTTTGCTCGTTTTGCCAGTGAAAGTGCCACTTGGGCGGGGGATGCGTCGAGGCCCAAGGCTTGCGGCTTTTGCAAACCAATCGATCGAATTCGCTCGCGAGCTTCGGCATACATCGCTTTTTCGGCATCATCAGCGCCAAACAAGGCGGCAAAGAGTCCAGGCGGCATTCTTTCGAGATTGCGTTGACCATGAATGAAAAACAAATTCGAGCGAGGAAACCGGTTCGTCATCCCGATGATCGACGTTCCAAATAAGTTCGAAGAATGGCAGGCGGCGCAGCTCAGAGTAAAACCATCCGTGCCATTGCGGTGAATGATCGAAACGCCCATAGGATAAGGGTGCGGATCGCTCTCGGGATAATTGTTCAGTCCTAGCCAATCCCAGAATCCGTTAAAATCCTGAAAGTCCGGGCTGAGCGATAGGATGGATTTCATGATTCCGAAAAGCGGATCACCGGGCTTTAGTTCGAGTGTTTTTAAAATCTGGCGCTTGGGTAAAAGCATGCCCGTAACCGTGACCGGCCACTCGAGTGCGTGCTTTTGGCCGGCTTGAATTTTTAAGGGCAAAGTCTGCTCGTCCCATTGATAGGGGTTGGCGCTAGGAGTATTCCAATCAGGTTCTTTTGCTTGGCTGTAGGCAGGGCAGAGGCTTGCCAAAAGGGCGGCTAGAATCAGGGTTTGCATGGTTTTATGCTTCTAACATGAGACGGAGACGAGTTCAAAAACGAATGTCTAGGGGGTGGCTTTTTTGCATTTTTTAAGAGAAAGTCGAGACAAATGAAATCCAAGATCAAACGTATTGGCCTGGTCGTAAAACATAGTCAGCCTGAGGCGGCTGTCCTTGCGGTAGAGATTGCGAGCTTACTCCATCTCAAAGGGTTTCAGGTGTTTTTTCCGGACGAAGTGTCTCAAAAGATCAAGTCCCAAAGCCAGGGCCGATTCAAACTGGTCAAGAAAGAAAAACTGGTAGATCACGTCGATTTTATCATTATTCTGGGTGGCGACGGCACTTACTTGAGTGCGGCACGATTGATGAAGGTAAAGAGTATCCCGATCCTGGGTGTGAATATGGGAACCTTGGGCTTTCTGACTGAAGTTAAAAAAGAAGAGGTTTACGATGCCTTAAACCAGATTCTGGTCAAAGGGCATATGCGCATTTCCGAGCGGGATATGCTCGAGGTAAAAGTTATTCGAAAAGAAAAAACGATCCTGCATAGTTTGGTCGTAAACGATGCGGTGGTTTCGAAAGGTGCGATCGCACGAATTATCGGAATCAAGATCAATGTCGATGGCGAATGGGCGAATACGGTACGCGCAGACGGAGTCATCATTAGTACTCCAACGGGCTCTACTGCCTATTCACTGGCTGCTGGTGGGCCGATTGTCATGCCGAGCCTGAACTGCATGCTGATTACGCCAATTTGTCCGCACGGACTCACGCAGCGGCCGCTTCTTTTGCCGGGTAATGTTACCGTCGATCTGACGGTCGACGATATGCCTGGGCACGTTTATCTGACTCTCGATGGCCAAGAGGCAATCGATCTGAAAGACGGAGATTTGATTCGCCTTTCTCATTTTGAAAAGCATAAGTTAAAAGTGGTCAAGGCGCCGCACCGCGATTATTTTACGTTGTTGCGCGAGAAATTGAATTTCGGAGTTCGCTGATTTTTTAGGGGGATTTAGCTATGTTGCAGATGATTAAGATTCGAAACTTTGCGTTGATCGAAAGTGCCGAAATTCCTTTCGAATCGGGACTGAACATTCTGTCCGGCGAAACCGGCGCCGGAAAATCAATTGTACTGGACGCGATCTCTTTGTTGCTCGGTGGTCGCGCCAATAGCGAAGTGATTCGCAGTGGTTCGGATGAAGCCGTGGTCGAAGGTTTTTTTGATATTGAAAAGCTCGACTGGGTGGCCAAGCGCCTGCAAGAAGTTGGTCTCGAAAACGGCGGATCCGATCTGTTAATTAAGCGATCGATTCATCGAAACGGCAAGAATCGGATTTTTATCAATGGCGAACTCGCCACTCTGAGTATGCTGCAAACCGTTTGCGATGGTTTGGTCGATCTTTGTGGTCAGAACGAGCACCAGTCGCTATTCAAAGCAGCGGTTCAGCTCGATTTGCTCGATCGTTTTTCCGAGCTCCTGAAGAAAAAAGAAAAGGTTCGCGAGCAGTATCTGAAAGCGATCGCCTTAAAAGACGAGTGGGAAGCCCTGAAGCAAAAGGAAGAAGAGCGGGTGCAGCGTCTCGAGTTCATTCGTTTTCAAATCGAAGAATTAAACGAAGCAAAGCTCGAACCCCAAGAAGACGAAAAACTACTTGAAGAGAAGAAATTGCTACAAACCTCCGAGCAGCGCATGGGGCTTGCGAATCAGATTGATTCGGCGTTAGATGGCGAAGAAGGGGCATTGAATTCGATCAAAGCCGCTTTGAACAAGTCACGCTCGCTTTCACAGATTGATTCGTCGATCGAAGAGCTTCATCAATCGCTCGAGCGCGCCATGGCCGAAATCGAAGAAGCAGCGCGTTTGGCCAGGCATTATGCGCAGGCCGGCGATCTCGGTAACGAAAGACTGGTCGAGGTGCAAGAGCGCCTGAGTCTGATCACCAATCTGAAGCGCAAATACGGCCAATCGATTCAAGAGATGATTGCCCATCACGAAAAACTTGCAGGCGAAATTGATCTGCTCGAAAACCTCAGTTCGAGGCTCGAGTCGATCGAAACTCTGTTTCATAAAGAAAAAGACAGCGGAGTGAAGCTGGCGAAAGACTTGTTTACCCAGCGCCTCAAGGGCGCAGAAGTATTTTCGCGTGCGGTTGCCAAAGAGCTGAAAGAACTTCGGATGCAGGATGCGAAGGTCGAGCTTTTGCTGAGCTTCGAGAAAGACATTGCGCTTTGGGGTGCCGATTCTCTGGGTAGCGAAATTACGCTCGAGGTTCAAACCAATCTGGGTGAGCCTCAGAAACCCATTCAAAAAATTGTTTCGGGTGGAGAGTTGTCGCGCCTGATGCTGGCGATTCGCCGGGTCATTTCGAATCATGGTGGTATCGGTGTTTACCTCTTTGACGAGATTGATACCGGACTCGGCGGACAAACTGCTTTTACGGTGGGGCGCAAACTCAAGAGTGTGGCGGCGTTCAATCAGGTCATCTGCATTACCCATGTGCCACAAGTCGCGAGTTTTGCAGACCACCATCTGTCGATTCAGAAACACACGCAAAAGGGCAGAACGGTTACCGAGATTCAAGTGTTGAATGCGCAAGGACGTCGCGAAGAAGTGGCACGAATGCTCGGATCAGAGAAAATTACCCAGGCAGCAATCAAGAATGCAAAAGATCTGATCGATAGCGCTAATCTTTAACGATCGATTTAAGATTGAGGCTGATAGTTGATGCCACAAGACTCAGCGACTTCTTCTGCTGAAGGAGTCTTGCTCGTAGAAGCACCTTTTCGGTAGAGTTGGCTGCAGCAAATCTTAAATACAGCAGTCACTGCTTTTGATGGCCAGAACCAAGTGCTGATATCGCTATTTACGGTCGAGCTGCTCGGAAGCATGGTTCCGTATGATTTTACGTACACCGCGTTTCCGCTCGCATCGAGATATCCCAAATACGACCCGGTTAAAGTCAGTGAGGTATTGAAAATCGGCGTGATCATCACTGAGTTTCCGCTGACCGATGCATCCGCGCAAGAATTGGTCGGCGGAGGTGCAATGGCAAACGAAGAATTGCTGGTAACGAGTGTGCTTAGCGCCACTATCAAGAATAGTTTATTCATACCAAACCTCCTAAGAGTTGGGTGATTGTACGATCATTGAATGTCACTGCATTAGGATTGGGAGGAGTCCCATTCACTGGCGTTGCTGTCGGCGACACTTTTGGTGTTGCAGTCGGCGTGGCTTTGATCACTGGAGTCGACGACGGTGTTGGCTTCGGCGTCTCTACCGGAGTCGATGTTGGGTTCGGAGTGCTCGTCGGTCTTGGCGTTGCTGTTGGCGTAGCCTTGGTGATGGTCGAAGTGCTGGTGCTGACTTTTGGCGGAACGGCAACGCGGGTGGTTGCTGTGGTCGCCGAAGTGGTCGTGTTTAATCCGTGCACAATCGATACTTTAACGACTTTGCAACAAGAGTTGGTGAGTGAATCCCAGCTCCAACCGCCGAGACCCTGAAGTGCGAGTGGGCATGCGCCCGAAGCACTGGTTCCGGTATCTGAAGTCGTCACAGTCACGCCAGAGTTTTTGCCTTCGCAACAAGATCCGGTTGAAGGATCGAGTGTGAAGCCGTCTGGACATGGCCCGGTTGCAGTTCCGGTTCCGGTGCCGCCTCCGCATGATGGATCCCAGAAACAAAGTGCTCTACTGGTTGCAGTGGCACTGATTCCATACTCGTTACATTTGGTTTCGAAACCAAGAATCACAGCAGGACTAGAGCCGCTCGGAGGGTTGAGTGCAGTGCAGCCCAATGCTTGAGCAACAGTGTCATAGCCATAGGCTTTACAGCATCCTGCTCCTGTGCCGACACCAGTTCCGGTTCCCGTGTTTGAAATCACAGTAGTGCCTTCGCAGCATGAGCCGGTTTCTGGGTTAAGTGTAAATCCATCTGGGCAAGGACCGGTTGCAGTTCCGCCGCCACATCCAGTTGCGCTGATATTCCACGCGCAGTTTGAATCTTCGTGGCATTTTCCTTCGAATCCAAGAATGGTTGCCAGGGTCGAGCCGCTTGGCGGATTCAAGCTTGCGCAAAGTGGGTCAGTCGGTGAAACCACAGACGTACAACAAGCTCCCGTGCCGACGCCGGTTCCAGTTCCCGTTCCTGTATTTGAGATCACTGTAGTGCCTTCGCAGCAAGAACCCGTAGTTGGATCGAGTCTGAATCCGTCTGGGCAGGGGCCGGTTGTAGTCCCAGTGCCGGCACATGCTGGATTAGAAGAATCCCATCCGCATGCGTAAACATTTCCTGATCCGGCAGGAGGAGCAGATGTTCCAGTCAGTGCAAGGCATTCAGCTTTGGTGGTGATTCCGAAAGGTGCGAGTGGATCACAATTACAGCAGTTTGGCCCTGTGGCCACACCTGTTCCGGTGCCAGTGCCTGTTCCAGTGTCGAGTCCACAACCAGGAATGGTCGTGTCCCAAGTGCAATGATGAGGTGGATTTAAACATTTGGTTTCGATGCCAAGTAGCGGAGCTCCGCCGCCGATCAAGCTATTGATCGATGAGCAATAAGAAACGTCCATCGGATAATTAGCAGAAGCTGCGCAACAGCCTAAACCCGTTGCAACGCCAGTTCCGGTGCCAGTTCCAGTATCAGAGCCGCCTCGGCAATGCGCAGAATTAACGTCCCAATAACAGCCGGTATAAACGTTGTTTCCGGATACGCAGGAATTGAGCGAACTCACTGATGAACAGGTTCCGGAAGAAGATGCATTTAACCCCAAGCAACATCCGCTGGGAGAGGATGGAGTGGTTGAACCTGTTCCACCGCAAGTCCAGCTACAGCCTCCGGTTCCCGAACCGAGTCCAGTGATGCCCATGTTGGCTGAATAATAATCGCAGGCATCTTGAGCTGCGGTCGACGAGCCGGTAACCGCATTACAGGTAGCTACCACCGCGAGCATCGCCCCTGAGGCAGGCGCGCAACATTGTGCAAAAGCGTTTGATTGAATTAAAAAAGGCGCAAATAACAAGCCACCCGTTATCAGATAGGTTTTGATTTTATTCCAAGCCATTTTAAATTCCCCCAAAGATTCTTTCCCCGTTTAACGAACCATCAAGGCCAATTAGCTCTGTGGAATTTCCACTCCGCCGCAAGCAACTACTGTGTCTTCGCCATTTAAAACTTCGAGGCTAGAAACACCCGGTCTCTTTTTTACTGATTTGCGAGCAGGCGTCGAAATTCCGTGTGAGCCCGCGCTTGCAGCAACCGCGCATTTACAGCAAACCTGAAACTGAAGGGTTCCGCGCTTTCCTTGCCAAGGCCATTCCCAAGAATTGCCGGGATTGTTTGAGGCAGCAATCATCGCCGCGAGACTGGTAAATGTATGAATCGAAGCCGGGTCGACTGATGAACTAGGAGGGACGACGAATCCCATCCAGCCACTCGAAAAAGTACACGCAGGACCGGCACCACCCGACCAAGTAGGAGTAGACCAGGTAATATAAGGTAATTGGTTAGGGCTTCCGCTAGGTACGAGTGTTGCGCTCTCGCAGGCGCCCTGTGATAACGTAAACGCTTGAACTGGGTTAGATGCGACCGACTGAACTGTGAGTTGAACAGTGAGCACGACTAAACTAAAATAGATTAAACTTTTCATGAGATCCCCCTTGATAGATACGAACATTCCCTAACTAAAATCGTAGAGCACCCTAGGGGCAAGATCAAGTAATTATTTCACGAACTTACTTTACACTTTAAAAGTTTAATTTTAATAAAAACCATTGATTCAGGGCTGAATTTTGGTCTCGATCTGATCCATCATTTCGTTGAAAGAACTAGCGACGTTTTGAAAGTCGTCGCCTGGGCGCAGGCGAATGCGTGCCTTGGTTTTACCTGCCTTAATTTCGTTAAAAACCCGCTGAAAATGATAGAGAGGTCCTGCAGTTCGGTGAGAAAAAATCAAACCAATGACGCTCACTAAGAGTAAAAATGCAAGCGACGAGAGCATTAAGGTGAATGCGATATGGGACAGTTCGCTAAAAAGCACCGATTTTGCCTCATCTGTCATCGGACTCATTTCGACTAGAACTTCATAGTTCTCGCGAACGCGACTGTAAAAAACGACGGTGTTGATGAGGACGAGCGCCAATCCACTGCCGGTTAGCCAGAACATGTACCTTAGTTGGTAACGCGGATTGACGAATAGGTTCTTCAGCTGTCGCTTTTTATTCTTTGGCATCATGGGCACCCCACACAATCTGTCTCATTTTTTGTTTTTAGAAATTGAATTTCGTTTTCCATGGTTTCTGAGCGGGCTGATGAAATCATGATATTCGAATTGATCTTGATCGACATCGTCGTGTTGACCTGGTGGGATTTTAAGTAGTCTTCGTTCAGTTTTTTTACCTTTAGAAGGCGTGCATTTTCGGCTTCTTTTTTCGCAATTTCCGCCTGCTGAGATTTGCAGAGAGGACAGTCAGCGTAAGCCACGCCGGAATTAAGTGCAAAAATCGAAAGAAAAATAACTATTTTTTTGATCCAGTGGTGCATTTCAGAAGCCTTGTCTTCACTTAAAAGTCTATTGACAGGTTGAGCGAAACGCAATGAAATAGAAATGGTGCTGTATTAGTTTCAAACATGAGAACCACTCCGAATTCTGGCAATAGGATTTACCTTCTTGGATTGATCGCCATATTCTGGATACAGAGTGGGCAGGCCACTCCGTCCGGAACCTCTCAGTACTCGCTGACTCAGAATCAAAAGTCCGGAAAAACACTGTCGCTGAATGAAGCGGTCCGATTGGCCTTCGAACATAACTACGATTACAAGTCGCAGCAGCTGGCACTCAGGCAGGTTCAGATTCAGTATGATACGGCTTGGTCGCAACTTTATATTCCGCAAATCAATTTGCAAATGCAGTCTGGCAGTAATTGGACTCTCGAAAATGTCCCAGGTACTCCGTCGGGCATGGCCGGAGCCGATCCGAATAATCGGGCCAGGGGATACCCGGCGTCGAGCATTGGTCTTGCGCTTGGGCAATACACGCTCTTTAATTTCTACCGCGATAAAATTCAGTTCGAAGTAACGCAGGCGAATTATGATCGCGCTCAACAACGCTTTGCTGAATTCGAGCGGAATCTGCGCTTTCAAATCGAGGGTCTGTATGCAGATGCTCGAATCAATCAGGATGTACTGAGTGCTTCGCTTCGATCGGTCGAAACGGCAAAAGCCATTTACGAACTGATGGTTTCGCGAAAAAAAGTCGGTAAAGCTGGAGATGATGACGTATCTTCCACCAACTCGGATTTACTGGCGGCCAATGGAGCCTATGAAGCGGCGAATGCGTCGATGCTCGGGGCGCTCTCGAGTCTGTCATCAACTTTAAATGTGCAATTTGACGAGGGGCTGACCTTGAGTACTCCGGTTGATTTCAAGCCAGTCAGGATCACGCCGGCTGCGGCGCTTGCCATTTTTAAAAGCACCGGACCGACCTATCGTGATCTTTATACCAATCGGTTGGTTGCCGACCTACAGCTCGAACTTGCAGAGAAAAATAGAATGCCGTTGCCGACGGTCAGTTTTAGTGGAATCACTCTCAGTTACGGAAATTCCTATGGAGCGAACGGCAATAGTCAATATGCCAATACGGGTGGGCCCAGTGGCGCGCCAGCGGGACAGCTGAATGTCGGTGTGACCTTGAACCTGACCTTGCCGATTCTCGGACCGAATGGTTTTTTGGGTAGCCGCACGATCGAGTCAACCGAGATTGGTCGCGATCTGGCGCAAATCTCTCTCGATAAGGGAGTTCGAGCTGCGCAGGATCAGATTCAGCAAGCGGTTCAACAGTTGAATGCGCTCGAGAAAAATGTAGCCACCCAGAAACAGATCTTTGATAACGATTCGAAACTTCTGGTCGATGTGTTCTCGAAAATGTCACAAGGCAAAGCGACCCGCCTCGAGCTTCGGGATGCAATCCGCGAAGCATTTGGCGCCGAGGGAAGTTATCTTACGCAGGTGCTGGGATACTATAAGCAAAAACTGAATCTTGCGCTTCTGATCGGGGTGGATGCCCTTCCGGGAGAAGAGGGTGGTAAGCGATGAAACTTTCGATTTCAAGGATGATGGTTTTACTCTCGAGTGGGTGGGTTCTCGGAGCGGGTGCAATGGCGGCTCCGGTGACGGCAAATCCCCAGACCGGAGTTTATTTTTCGTCGACTCAGACTGTGAACGATGCTTTGCGGAAGAAAATTGTTCCACAGTTGAATCTCTATACCACTGTCGTTTCGGGAATGTCGCCGCTTTTGGGGATATCTGCCGATTACAAACTAGATCGTTATCATTATGTGGGCATGAGACTGCTGACCGGATCACTTGCGTTCAAGCATTGGATGCCGTCAGCCGCTACAGGAGATGCCACTTCACTTGCCACTTCGGGGTCTGGTGAGAATCCCTCATCCGAGTTCAATCGCGTGCGCGATCCGAACAGTGTCTGGTCGGTGATGGCGGTGGGACCTCGTATTGGAATGGAAGGTCGGATGTTTCCGCAACATCTCAGTCAATGGTCCGAGAGTGGCGATTTTGGAATTGCCTACGCCCACTTTAAGGATAAGGATAACGCGCTTTCGTTTGATGGAATGATCTTTTCCTTTAGTGCTTTTGCGCACTATCAGTTCGGGCCGCAATCGCCTTGGTCGATGCAGTTTGGTTTTGAGGATGATTTCGGCTGGGTGAATACGGGAGTCTCGAATGTGGGGCGTTTGCCGGTGAGTATTCTCCTCGGCGCACTCGGCATTTCATATGCAATCTAGCTGACTTTTGGTTTTAGAATGATCAGGAGAAACGTCCTCGACCTTCGGTCTGCGGATTGTTTCCCCTGATCATTCTAAAGCCAAAAGTGAGCGAGGGTGCATTTCGCTACGCAAACCTGCATTGCTAGTAATGTCAGATTAACTTGGGGTGGTAACTTGAAGTGCTTTAACGTCTTTGGTGTGCGGCTGAACATACGGAGCGCAACCGTCGGCACCCGGCCTAACCACAAGAGATAATCCGCCAGTGCAATGAGGTGAACCCGAGGCGGCAGGGTAACCCGCGCGCGTGTGCCAGCACAAATCCTGATTCGAGCCGCCCATGCCCGAATCGATGGTGTAATTAGAAAACGTAAAACCAGCTGGCGGAGTATTGCACAGCAGGCCTGCAGGAATCGGAGAGCCAAAACTCAATGCCGGGATGAACAGGGTGAGCAATAGAATCGAAATGTGTTTTGCCATTTAATTTGTCCTCAATAGAAAGCGTATTTTAATTTTTTGGCAAAATGAACGTAAAAAGTAGAAATTTAAGCAGAGGCAGTCAATCTCTTGGCTGAAATAACAAATGAGGTGAGTCGGGTCACATCAGAGCGCTTATGGGTAAATACTAGGGTTAAACTGACTAGGGGAACGTATATGGACCCACTCAGGTTGCAAGAGCTATTTTCTTTGATTTTAAAAACTAGGTTTTAGATTGCTGCCATATATCCGACCTTTAGTTGAGAAGTTTAATTCTCTGGTCTTGATGGGCATTCG
>CAIKYX010000171.1 GCA_903831745.1 Oligoflexia bacterium | reverse complement strand
CTCCCAACAATGAATGATCCAAAACCATTTGATGTAGTAGTCACATTGGACTCGTACACATTGCCGGCAGGGTGGCTGGTAAAGGAATATCGTTTCGGCTTTGCGGATGGACCAGCTGATAAAGAGATCTACGAGGAGGTAGAGCGAATTTCCGATTGGGCATTTATCGAATGGCAAGCGGGAAATCGAGTTCTAATTCGTTGTCAGGCCGGATTGAATAGATCTGGCCTCGTTACCGGCCTTGTTCTTTTGAAGTCTGGCAAGAAATTTGAAGAAGCCATACAACTTATACGAAGACAAAGAGGTGAATTTGCGCTTTCAAACAATCACTTTTATGAATACTTACAAAACTGGAAAAGAGAGAAATAGTTGCTAGTACCCCAAAGGTGCTGTCGCTAGAGTGATGACATGAAAGATGAAAAAACCGAAAGTCTATTTCAGGCCTATGAAGAGACAACAATCGAGATTTTTCAATCTGAAAAACAGATTGAGGACTTAGGTTGGAGTGAATATTTCGTTATAACTGCTTGGAATCCTTTTAGCGAGCAATTGTCACTGGACGAAAACCGTCGTAGAAATAGTGAGCTTGAAAAGGATCTATTAGACATAAGAGCAGAATTATTAAAAGCGATAGGACGTTCTAATGACTGGAAATGGTTTGAAGAGAGTTTTGCTGTTCGAAATATCGACGTGAGTGAGATCGTCCAAAAAGCGAAGAACTACCAACAGAATGCAATATTTCAAATAACAACCGAAGGCAGAAAAGTTATCTCTTGTCTTGATTAAATATTTGTTATTGAGAAATGCATTAAATGTCCTTAGCCGAGGAAATGCATCCAAAGACATCGGTTGAGGTATCAATATTATAAATCCTAAGAAAAGTAGTAATCTTCTCATTTTCCATCTCACAAAAAGCATCGCTTATCTCCCAGAATAATTCTGAAATCTTGGAGAGTTCGGCTGCCACTTCGACATCCTCTGTCATTTCCGCCTGAATAAAATATATATAAGAAGCTCGCTCAAAGAACATGAAAATTTCACCAGAAATAAAAGCAGTCCTTTTAAACGTGTCGGGCTCATCACTTTCATCCATTATGAAAGTGATCTCTTTTAGCACCTTATTGAATGCACGGTCTACGTAAGTCGAAACATCAAACATGCTTCACCTTTTCATCTATTTGAGGCTGCGCGATCACATCAGATTTGTTATTTCTAAAATTGGGAACTGGTCAACTATCAAACTCGCCAGTAAAGTTCTGTGGCACTTCTCCGGTTCCTTTTCGCTGCAGAGAAGTACAGAATTTTCAAAATCTTGGGCTGAGAATTGTTTGAGTACTCCACGATCTTCCAAAAGAGTCTGATATTTTCGAGCAAATTCGTCCCACTTAATTTCCTTGTCTCGGTAGGCAGCGAGGAGTTCTTTGGTTGGAGCTAAGTCTTCCCGAACCAGATATTCCATTCCTATAATTTTAGGTAAGAAAAATCTAAGGTCTTGCCCTTTGGCAAATCCAGCTAATTGTGATGTTCTGTTAATTCGAATGTCGATTAGTTTGGTTGCCTTTGAACCTTCAAGTAGCCCAAAGAAATTCTCTGCACTTTTTCCAGTGAAGCCAATTGTGAAGAGATTCATACAGATTCCGTCCAATCTTCAGCTGCGCCAAGTTGTCCGGAACCAAGTCTTCCTTTGACTGGGTCCCCTAAAGTAAAAGCTACCTTCTGCTCTTGTTTGAGCAGAGCTTCTTCAACAATTTCTTCATTGGTTCGAAAGAGGTCTGGCTCATCGAGTTTGAAAATCTTTAAGAGCCGTTGAATTGCGTTTTCATGCGATTCAAGGGTGCCATCTCCGTGTATGTGGGTTACTGAAACTCCCTGCTCGAAAAGAGTTTGCCCGACAAGAAGTGTCCGGTGACATTCAATGGGTTCCTTTTCGCTACACATTAGGGCTAGCTTATATTTTTCAGAACCCAGGATTACCCGCTGTATGCCATTTTCAAAGTAATCACTCTGTTTTAGTCGTGCGTATACAACCCGACCATTTTCATAGTCGTCTTCATTGGCAGATCTTCCACCTATTGAGTCCCCGACAAAAACGTACTCCACTCCTGAATCATTCTAGGATTTGGCTAGCGCTTCTCGATGGAACTGGGGTTGGAAACGTCTCTATGGAGCCGAGCGCACATCTGCACTGGCCGGAAGGCCTCGTGATTTTAAGAGGGCGATGAAAT
>CAIKYX010000170.1 GCA_903831745.1 Oligoflexia bacterium | reverse complement strand
CTTTCGGCCTGCGGATTATTCCCGGAGTTGTTTTAACGGTCACGACTCAACTTTGAACTCGCATCGATGGCAGAGCGAATATTTAATTAAGAGCGGATTATTTGTTAGAATGAGTACCGTGAAAACTCGACGACGACCCCTGTTTCATCCACCAAAAAAAGGTTAGCGCTCGAGTCTGTGGCTATAGCCATGGGTGCGCCTAGATTTCCGTCACTGGGTGCAGCACCGCCAATGTTGGCGACAAAATTACCGCTCGAATCATACTCTTCAATGCGATTATTTCCACCGTCAGAAACAAAGATGTTTCCTAATGAGTCGAGTGCAATTCCAAAAGGACTTTGCAATTGGCCGTCGCCCGAACCGACACTTCCGATATTCGCGACAAAGGTGCCGGATGAATCAAACTTAACCACACGATGATTAAAAAAATCGGCTACAAATAGGTTGCCGCTCGAGTCGAGGATTGCACTGTAAGGGTTATTTAAATGGCCGTCCCCGGCGCCCAAGCTGCCGATGTTCGAGACGAAGACTCTGCTCGAATCAAATTTTACCACGCGACTGTTATTGCCATCGATTACGTAGATTTGATCGCTCGAGTCGATTGCTACACCCAAGGGTGCATTAAACTGCCCGTTTCCTGCGCCGAACGAGCCTATGTTGGCTACAAAACTTCCGCTCGAATCGAATTCGACCACTCGATTATTCGATAGATCCGCGACAAATAAATTTTGGTTCGAATCGAGCGCTACTCCCATTGGATTCGATAATTGGCCATTGCCCGAACCCCCACTTCCAATATTGGCTACAAAATTTCCGCTCGAATCAAATTTAACTACACGGTTGTTGTCGTTATCTCCGATAAAGACATTGCCTGCAGGATCGACGGCTACTCCAAACGGAGCATTGAGCTGGCCGTTACCGATTCCATTTGCGCCAAAGGTTTTCGAGTAGGCGAAATGTGTGCCGAGCGTCGTATCTGCACCCAAGTCGAGGCTTAAGGTCTTGATGCCACGGATTTTCACGGCGTTCGTACATGACGAAAGCAAAACCATCATCAGCAGCATTGTTTTATGGCAAAACCCCACGATATCAATCCCCTTAGTCCAAAGACGGACTGTCTTCTTAATTTTAACAAAGTTGATCAAAATAGTATATTAAATATTACACTGTAAGTTATTGATAATACTAATGTTTTATTGTTGCCTGTGAGCCGATAATAGAATTGAATTTCCTCGGAGCTTGCCGAAAACTGAAGGGGTGAACTATCGTTACCTCGCTTTGGCTATCTGTTTTGGGCTTTCTTTCAGCGCCGTGGCCCAACAAACGGTCTCTCCGACCGAAGTGGTGCGACGAAAAGCAGCGGTGCTCGAGTCGAAATCATCTTTGGATACGGGTATTCCGTTTTTGCAGTGGGAAAAAGAATCGATCTGGATCGAGGAGCACGTCCCCCTGTTGTATTGCATGATTAAAGGAAGGCTGCTCGAGCCCATGCAGCAACTGCAGGTTAACGGAAAAGTCATGACTATAAAAAGCGACGGAAAATTCGAGATCTTTTTTAAGTTTCCGAGTTCAGTGCATGATTTCAAAATTACATTGATCAGTAAAAATCAAAAAACGTATCGTTCGCATTTTCAGGTGGTCGATTTGCATCAACGATTTCTATCCACGAAAAAACCGCTTACGAGGGCCCATTATTCGGCAGGATTGGGGTACACCCTGATTCATTATCAACAATCTACGGTCAGTCCATTTCATGAGGGGGCACTTACGTTTAAAGGTGGTTTTACCTATGAATTAAAGCCCGACGTTTGGGATCTAAATTTGGGGTCGTTTTTAAATGTTTTTACCCTGAAGTCTTCGAGCGCTGACGGCGATTCGATCCGTTACCTCGGGCTAAATGCAAAAGTAGGGTACCACCTGATCACGTTTCCGTCTCCCATTCGGCTAATCTTAAACGCAGGCATTTATTATAATACCTCGTTTGGAACGGTCGGTTTTTTAGACATGTTTGGCCCACAGCTTTATCCTGAAGTAAGATATCTTTTTGCGAATAATCACGCACTGACGACCTACGGAAAGTATTCTCCTTCGGTCGCGCATTCGTTAAGCGATTTTGGAAAAAACCGTGAAATAGCCACAGGGTTGCATTATTCTTTTCCGCTGAATTCCTTTTATCGCCTGTCGGTGGGAATCGATTATTCGGAGTTATTTCTATTGCGAGGCGCCGATTCTGCTCAAACCAGTACGTTTAGTCTATCGAGTGCGCTTCTTTTCTAAGGCTCTGGAGTGAATAGCCAAGAACCCTTAGTGCAAATGGATATGGGAACTTCTTGAAATGCACCTTTCACCATTCAAACTTAATGCTTCGCTAGAGAATTGTTTTGAAGCCCATAATCTGAAACGTAATTCACAGACTGCCCATTCAATGAGCGAATATGAAAAAGCGTTCCACCCGCATCGACTGCATGATCCATCATAACAGTAGTTTGGTACGGGAACGGGGCAATGACGGCGCAGGGTTTACTTCGATCAAAATCAACAATCGGAAGGACACTCACTACATCAGGCGTATCTTGAATGAGCTTCACCTCTCTGATATACATGCAACTCATTCCAAAAGTTCCAGAAAGGGTGATCGTTGGAACTGATCTTTCATCGAGGGAGACTTGAGCTGAATCGACATGAGCGTAGAGGTAGTCATCAATTGAAGCTGATATCGACATCTTTACCGGGAGCTCACCCACGATTCCCACTGCGGTCTCTGATTTCTGAACATAGACGTGATAATTTCCGGCTTTCAGTGCTCCGACGTGAACGGTCGACGTCCAAGGAATGAACATCTTCAAACAAGGTACGTCTGGATTAAAATAAGAGGTGTTTCGAATGACAATGTTATCTCCCGACACCTGAACACTAGTTCGCCCTGCTTGGTAGCAGGTACCACTAAATCTTCCGTGCAATATGATTTCGACTTGATCATTATTGTCGAATCCACCTGGAATAAAAACGTGCTGGGGCAATTGAATCACTTCTTGAATCCCCGCCACTGCTGCAAACGGACTTCCCAAAAATGCAGCTGCCATCAAAACAATACCTATCTTTTTCATGCTCTCTCCTTTGTTATGTTGTTTGTTCAATTCATAACAAAGCAGTCTTCATGCCAGTGCGATCGTTTAGTATAGCTTAGTTCAGGGTTTTAATGTTTTGCGTCAACACAGGATTTGTCCTATCAATAGGACAAAAAGTGCTTCCAAGTTTCATTTTGAAATAGAATCTAGAGGTGCCCTGTATTTGCTGGGCAACCCAGCCTCCTGGGTTTCGCTCACCTGTTTTCAAAAAAATTGGCAAGGTAATTGAAGAACGGAGCAATTTGATCATCGATCGAATGGAGTAACTTAAAAAGGAGTCGGCCAATGACCGACTCCCTTCAAAGTTATTTTAGATAGTCAATTTATTCTAATTACTGAATGAGTGCAGGATTATTATTGGCTTTGAATAACGTCAACTTGCAATCCTGAGACGCGATTGAACCTAATGATCTCCTTATGCGTGGTCGACTTTTGAGGGTCCTTTATAATGATGTCATGGCAGCAATACTCATGGTGAGCGCCACAGTCATATTTTGGAAATTGACAGGCTTTCCCATCTCCCACGCCGCCATTGGTCGCCGTATCCGCATTTGACTGCTGTGAAAAGCTGAATAGAAAAATTAACGCTAACAAAACTGAACTTAACACCTTCATGATTCCCCCAATTAAAGATTTCATTTGAAACCCGTGATATCAGTTTAAGTAAGTGTCCTGTCCGAGCACGGGTGACACAGTTTGAGGTTTTAATTTAGATAGGTTCCTGTGAACCATTCTCAAACTCTTGGGTCCAATGTTTTCTTCTCTGATTT
>CAIKYX010000169.1 GCA_903831745.1 Oligoflexia bacterium | reverse complement strand
GTCGACCCTGATTTTTTTGGAAGCGGCAGGTTCGTTGAGTTCGCCCCAATCGTATCCAAAGGCGAGCCCGATAGACATGTTTTGCAGAGAGTTGGGATTTTTGTAGTTCCATTTGCTTGTGGTCAGAGTAAAAAAATGATTTGTGCTGAGGCCAAAAATAAGTTTTTTGTCGAATTGATATTTTCTGGGTTCGGCCTCGCTGGAGTAAATTCCCAAAATCATGTCTACTTTTCCGCTGTCCAGAGCCTCGAGACATTGCTGAAATGGCCACAAACGATATTTCACTGTGTGGCCCGAAAGTTTCATGGCTTCAGTCACAAGTTCAGGAATATATCCAGGGTGTGTGCCTTCGGCTTGTGTATAAGGTTCCCAGGCGTCGGCCACGGCTGTGAGTGTGTCTGCCCGCGCATTTGCAGAAAGGCAAAAACTTGCGATGTAAGAAATTCCCGCAATTTGCAAAGTGATCTTGCTAACGAGTGTTTTGAGTAGCATGTGCGGCTCTCCCATTTGTTTATCCCTGAATTTGATTGATTTGATTATAGTTGAAGCAACTCAAAAAAGCGAAGTTGACGTGGGTCAATATGTTTCTGGTGGAGTCGCCAATTCTGTGACTCGTTAAATTGCTCGCAAGAATTCCGATAGTCGCAGTGAGCAGAAATTATTTCGGTTGGGGGATGCTATGTTCTTGAGCCTGCAAAGAAGTTCGCTATCCGTTTTGCGTTTGATTGTTGGAATTGTTTTCTTGTTCCTACTTTCCATGTTTCTAGGAGGTTTTCGGTTTTCGGTTTGTTTTGATAATGTTGCAAACATGTTTTGTTTTGGTGAAGCTGTGGCACAAGGAGCAGAAGGCTCGGAACACGGTCACGGAAGTGAGGAAGAAGATGCTGTGGAGGCTCACTCGAAGGAAGTGAAGTCTGAAAAAGTGCATTCAAAAGATATGACGTCGGAAAAACTGAAGTCGGAAAAACTGAAGTCGGAAGAAGTGAATGCGAAGGAAGTGACAACATCGGAAGAACGCTCGGGAGAAGCCTCCTCGGAAACACTTCCTTTGGAGGAGAAAGAAGGAAAGACAGGAAAAGAAGCAAAAGTTTCCAGAAAAAAGGCGGAAAAACACGATGCCAATGAATCGTCTCTGGGGAGCGGAATAACCTGGTTTGTTGGTGTGTTTGCTCTTCTCGCTTTGGTGATATTTTTCTTTACCTAGTTTTTTCTTTGTGAAAGCTTTGTGAAAGCTTTGTTTTAGCGTCTGACTCCAGGGCGGCGTAAGCGTGTGTTGGTGATGAGTTCGCGCGCCATACCAGCGAGAACATTTCTTTTGAGCGACGGAAGAGCTTCAATAACGGGTGCAACATCATCGGCAAAGTCTTCGGCGTAGTCTTGTTCTTCGCGGTCTTCTACTGTTTGGGGGCGTGGGAGCCGGATTCCGAAGCACTCTGCCACAACCCGTGGTGTTTCCTGTGCGGCTTCAAGCAAGTATTCCGCGGCTTCGTTGTCTTTGCCTTCCTGTACAGTTGCAATGGCTGCCACAACACCAAACTCGGGTAGGACTTCAATGAGGCGGGTTGCAACATTGCGAGCCTCGGTCCATTTTTCCATTTTGAGGTATGTTGTTGCGGTATAAGAATCGGCGCTATCAAAATCTTGGCAGTCGTTTCGCAAATGTTCGCAAACTTCCAGAGCCTGTTCGTAGCGTCCCGAGCGTTCGCACACAAGGGCTAAATTTCGGAGAGAGCGCAGGTAGGGGGCTGTGTCGTGCTCGTTATCCCAGTTGGTTTTGCGCAAATCACGGGGCAGATGTTTACGCCCTGATGCAACTGCAAGTTCGAAAAATGTACGTGCTTCGTCGAACCGTTCTTCTTCCAAACGAATGAGTCCGAGAAAATTATATCCATCGGTGTAGTCGGGGAAAACGCGAACCAACAATGCAAAAACTTGCCAAGCAGTTTCAAACGCACCGCGTTCGTACAAACTCGCTGCTTGTTCTTCCAGTTCTTGCGAAATTGTTACAGTAGACAAAGCTTGTTGCCAAAAGAAAGGATTGCTATTTTTCTTATTGTCAGACAATTTTTCCGCAGGTTTGTCTGGATTTTTTTTTGCAAATTCTTCGCTCACTTGTTCTGCGCGATTTAAAAGACCATCTAGAACGTTGAGAATGAAGTCGAGGGAGTCGCGATTGTTCATAAGGAGAGTTTTTGAAGTCTCATTGAGTTCTTTTGGAAATAAAAGCACTTGTCGTGCGAAATTTTCCAGGGCACTTTGAAACGGACGTTCAATGCGCCAGTGAGAATGTTCGGCGCGGAGTGGCAAAACGTCGGCGTTTTTTTCGAGTTCCTTGAAGATTTTGGGCCAATCGAACTCTACCCAAGGCCATTTCTTTTGCATGAGTTCCAGAAATTGTTTCTGCAATTTTGATCCGTCTTTTCCCCGTCCTTGTGCAGCTTGAAGCTCATCGCGAGAAAGGAATGTGAACAAAGGAACATCGGCCTCTGCGCCTTCTGTGCGAATGCTGGCAACAATTGAAAGAACGTTGCCTTCGGAACGGATTGAGACAATGTGAGGAATCATGTTTCTTACTCAAGTAGAGGGGCCAATAGGAAATACAAAACAGAACCTACAATAACAGAGCACACAAAAACGGCACACAAAAACGGCACACAAGAAGCGGGAGAACAACGTAACCTATGTTAGGTTGGGGGAGAGATCAACGGGTCTTCACCAAAAAACCGGCATTTGTCCAGTCAATCATGCCACCCGTGACGTTGCTCACATTAGCGAAACCATTGGCAGCGAGAATTTGGGCGGCCATGGAGCTTCGTCCACCGGAGCGGCAATAAACAACAACTGGATTTAATTTGTGGGTTTCAATTTCTTTGAGACGCGACGTGAGATCGGACACAGGAATATTGAGGGCACCATCGATATATCCAGAACGAAATTCGTCGGGGCCCCGCACGTCCAAAAGAATGTGTGCGGTTTTGTTTTGTTGGAAGCTGCTCAAGAGCTCTTTGGTTTGACCTACCGAAAGATTTTTGGAATCAGAGCTTCCGCCCATTAACTTATTCAGGAGTGCGAGCATAAAGAGATCCTTTCTTATGAGAGTTGATCCAGTGAAGCAAGAGCGACCCACAATGACAGTGCTTGCCTAGCATGTTGGAGCCGGTTGCTGCAAAAAGGATTCGCGCCAGACTCACTCTAGGCTTGACGTTCGCCCTGAGTCCGACAAGAATGCGCCCATCTTTGGAGGCCGCATGCGTAAAATAGAACTTTTAGCCCCAGCTGGTAATCGTGAAAAACTTGAAACAGTGCTTCATTATGGGGCTGACGCAGCATATTTCGGAATGCAAAAATACAATCTGCGAAAGTTTGCCGACAACTTTTCCGATGCCGAGGTTCCCGATGCCGTTGCCTATGCTCATAAGTTGGGCAAACGGCTTTATGCCACATTAAATATCATTCCCTTTCATTCTGACCTTGAAGATCTTCCTCGGGCGGTTCAGCTTTTGGAAAGTGCGGGGGTGGATGGTGTTATCGTGTCCGATTTGGGAGTTCTTGATATTGTTCGAGAAAATTCAAGCTTGCCCATTCATGTGAGCACTCAGGCCAGCAACACAAATTGGCGGAGTGTGCGGCAGTGGCATCGCTTGGGAGCAAAACGTGTTGTGTTGGCGCGTGAAGTGCCTATCGATGACATTCGTCGTATCAAAGATGCCGTGCCCGAAATGGAAGTTGAAGTTTTTGTGCATGGTGCAATGTGCATGGCTTTTTCGGGACATTGTTTTTTGAGTGCACATTTGGCTAATCGTGATGCCAACAGCGGAGGATGTGCGCAAAGTTGTCGTTGGCGTTATGCCATTGTTGAGCAAACGCGTCCTGGTGAGTATATTCCCATTGAGGAAACCGAGCGCGGAACGTATGTTTTTAACTCGCGTGATCTTTGTACTATTGAGTTTTTAGATAAGCTCTTAGATGCTGGCGTTGATTCCCTCAAAATTGAAGGCAGGGTGAAGGGAATTCATTACGCGGCAACCACCACAAAAATTTATAGAGAAGGCTTGGAAAGGTGGAAGGGCAGGAAATTTGAAGTTGATTCTGCTTGGATTGACGAGCTTATGACTGTGAGTAATAGGGGTTTTACCAGTGGATTTTTTCTTGGAAAGCCTACGGTTCGGGATTTGAACACCACCGAAACACAATACTACTTCACCCACGTTCTTGCTGCTAAAGTTGAGGCCGATTTAGGAAATAATGAGTATGTTTTGTGGTCTCGAAGCCCATTTTATCGCGAGATGTTTACAGAGTGGATTCCGGTTGAGGGCGTTTCTCGCGAAATTACGTTTGAGAGTTTTAACAATCACGAAACCGGCGAGCCCATGAACGTTGCAATGCCCAATTATCGGGTGAGAGTGAAGTGCTCGGAGAAGCTTGCAGTGGGAGATCTTCTTCGCCAACCCTCTGCAGATAAAGAAAAAGCATGGAACCCAAAAGTGCAGCAGTGGGCACGAGACCAAGCCTGGCGTGAGAAATCGTGGCGTGAGAAAATAATCGGCGATAAAAAATAACTTTTGTTTTTGGAAAATAGTCGTTTTTTTTGCTACGGCAATCATGGAGCACAGGAATATGTCAGTATCCACCGAGGCATTTGAAAATCGTTTGCGCAAAAATCGGCAAAAGCTTGCCAAGTGGGCGGCTCGTAACGATTTGGATGCGTACCGACTTTACGATCGAGATATGCCCGAGTTTGCATTTGCTGTGGATATTTATGGCGATGCCGTGGTGTTGCAATATTTCGATCGTCGGGCGCAGCCCAAGTTGTTTTCCCCGCAAGCCGACGAAGCAAAGGCCCGTGAAGAAATTGCAGCCGGTATTGCAGCAGTGACGGCCGTTTTGCAAGTTCCTCGCGAGAATGTATTTTTGAAGCGTCGAAAACTTCGTGAAGACGGAGAACAATACGAAAAAGTAGAAAGCAAAAGTGTCACTCGTGTGATGCGCGAGAACGGTTCGCAGTTTTTGGTAAATCTTTCGGATTACCTTGATACAGGACTTTTTTTGGACCACAGAATAACGCGTTCACTTGTTAAACAAATGAGCGCAGGAAAACGTGTGTTGAATTTGTTTGCATACACCGGCAGTATCAGTGTCTATGCAAATGCGGGTGGTGCCAGTGAGGTTGTCACTGTTGACATGAGCAACACGTATTTGGATTGGGCTCGCGAAAATTTTCGCTTGAACAACATTGATGAAACAAAGAATCCGCTTGTGCGTGCCGATGTGCTGCGTTTTTTGCAAGAGAAGAAGGGCTGTGACGATTTTTTTGATTTGATTGTGGTTGATCCTCCTTCTTTTTCGAATTCCAAGAAAATGGTTGGTGTTTTTGACGTGCAGGAGCACCATAAACAACTGTTGCTAGATTGCGAAGAAATTTTGAAACCCGGCGGAAAGATTTTGTTCTCCAATAACCTTCGGTCCTTCAAATTTTATAAAAAGTGTATTATAATTTATTTTTTATATTTTTTAGATGCTCCAGATAAAAGAGCATTATGACGCCCGATCTTTTTTAATGCATCTTTAAAAGATAAATTATATTTATCCATTACGTCCCTTATTTTGTGTTGATGTGCTTTCTGTCTTACACTTAGTGGTTTCTTTCTTCCTAATCCTCTAACACCTTTATAAGCTTGTTTTAGTCCTTCTTTTGCTACTGTTTGGACTAGTTTTCCTCCTGGTATAACTGATGCAACTGCCCCAATTGCTTCATTTGCTACTGTATCCCATATAGACTTATTCGCTTCTCGTTGTCGGGCTAATTCTCGCTCATTTTGTATATATTCTCGTTCTTCTCGTGCTGATTTTCGCTCATTTCTGGCTTCTTCTAATTCTTGTGCAATATCAGCCCGTTTTTGCATTTCACTTTTATACTCACGACCAACTTTTTTGATGTTTGCAAGTTTTTCTGCGTTTGTAAGTTCATTTAAGTCGCCGATATATTGCTTTCCTTGTCTGGATTTTTTCCATATGGAATTCTCTAATTTTTGTTGGTTAAGTTCTTCTAGTTCTTGCGGGCTTTTATCTTTCAATTTAGTTCCTCCTCGTTCGTGTCTATATGGTTGATTTAGTTCATGTTGAATCCCTTTCTTTAATGGATTTAAAAACATATGTTTAAGAATTGTTGCTGAAATATTTCTAATTCCACCACTTATTGGTTGTTTTTTATATTTAGCCATACCACTTTTTCTTCCTGCTCCTTGAATATTTCTTGCAAAGTCAATATTTTGAGGATTATGCTGAATATCTTCATATATCAATTTTGTATCTTTTCTGGCTATATCCTTTGTCATTTTGTCTGGAATAAATCCGCGATCTAAAATAGTTGATTCGGGTGTGTACCAGTTTTTCATATTGTTTCTTAATCCTTGTATTTCGAGATTTTTTTCTTGTCTATAATTGTTTTTTGAAAGAGGAATATAATAACTCATTGTATATATATTAATAAATTAGATAATATTTATTACCAAATTTAATTATTGAAAAACTTTAAAACTTAACACGTCTGGATAATTTTCTACGAGCTTCACCAGTGGCACTTTTACGGGGACGACCAACATGTCTTTTTGCTTCCCCTTCGCCATAAGCTTTTCCTTCACCGCGAGCAGATCGACTTCTGTGTCTGTAATGGGCTTCTCCAAATGCTAAACCCTCCCCGTCTCCGTGACCATGATGCATTCTATGACGAGCTTCCCCCTCTGCTTCTGCTCTAGCACGATGACGAGCTTCCCCTTCTGCTTCTGCTCTAGCACGATGACCTTCACCTTCGCCTAAAGCAAGACGCATATGATGTTTTTTATGTTGGTGGCGTTTCATTCGGCGACCTCCAGAAATGCTTTGTCCTACATTTTCAAATTCACTCGATTTGTCATTTCCTGCGTCGACTTTGGGTTCTTGATTTAATACAGACATAACCGCTTCCTTAGTTAATAGAGAAGTGTATTTCTCACTGATACCAGCAGAACTACTAAAGGCGCCATCAGAAATAACAATCATTACAAGCTCAACAGGTATGGGAGTATTAATGGGGAATCCGTCAGGAGTACCAATATTATTTACACCATTAACAGTAAATGACATTGTGTATTGGCCAAGAGATGCAGGAGCCAAATAGGATTCAGGGATATTAATATCATTAACAAATGAAAGACATAAGGAACCGCCAGCAGTTGCAGCAATTGCGCCATTAACATTTGCTTGACCACTCCATTGTGTATAAGATAATTGAGATCCATTTTTAGAATTCATCCTGAATAATTGTTGTGTAGAAGCTCCTGATAAGAGACCATTCATCGAGTTAAAATTACCAGAAATTGTTTGTATAGGGAACTTGCAATCACTAGTTCTATAAGTTTGTGCTGCAAGTAAAGGACGAACACTTAAAATAACTGCTTTAGGAATAGAGCTTAATTGAACTGCCGCTGTAGTAAATTTAAATGGAGAATTAATAGCATATGGAATACTGATGCCATTTGTAATATATACATCATTTTCACAATATTCTTGAACACATCTTGGGCCATATTTCGCAAGTTGGAAAGGTTTCGCCGTTAAAAATGTAACATCTGCGTACATATCAGAAAATGAAACTCCAACAGCATAATTTGCAGCGTCAATAACACCACAATATTTAAGAGCCTGTTTAGCAGTTGGATCTGTTACCATAGAAAGAACAATGTTATTTACTCCACGGATACCACTTCCTCCTTTATCTCCAAAAAGTAAAGGGGATAAGCCGAGAATAGGTTCGCAAAATTCAATAGTAATAGTATTAGTTGTAACTCCGCCACCACCTGGAATAAGTTGATTTACAACAACAGCGGGATATGCTGCATTTGATGCATTTTTCCAGTCATAGGAATTTAAATAATTTTGGAAAATAGAAGCATTGGATAATTTATAAACACTGTTAGCAACATCAGCGCCAGAACCATATACAGCATAGTTATTTAATTGCATTGGGGTCATACAGTTAGAATTTGAAAGTTCTTCACGAGAAACATATTCAAGAAGAGAAGACACGATATTTGCACTATTTACAGTAACAGAGGTATTATTAATTTGAGCGGTTATAGTTTGTAGCAATCTATTATAAGGAAAAGAATTAAATGTAGTATCAAATCCAGGTTGTCCTGCAGGAATATTAGAAACTTTGCAGCCATATTGAATAGCTGCTTGATTAGCTTCTGTAGTAGTTGCAGTAACTGTAAAAGTCATTTTACCTCTAACCATAATATTTAAATCAGTTATATTATCAAGAGATGGACATTGAATAACTACACTTTGAGTAGAGGGGGTTTTGGTATTAAATGCATAACTCATAGGATTTACAGAGGCCGATCCTTGTTGAACAGGGAAAGGGATTTTATCATGTAAAACCATACGGGAATCTTCAATAAGTTCTAATTTAAGGTCGTTGGACATTTCTTATATATTAATACTGTTAGAAAATAATAAATAATAT
>CAIKYX010000168.1 GCA_903831745.1 Oligoflexia bacterium | reverse complement strand
CAACGGGCAATTGCCAAGTTTACGCGCGTGGTGACGGAAGTTTGCATGGTTGCATTCGATCTCTATACCCAGCAATCCACGCTCTATGCGTATTTGGACAGTTTGATCATTCGCGCATTCGAAAATGCAAGTCGTGCCTATATGGCGTCTGCGCTTGCGGACCCGACACTTGCTCAATATCTAATTGAAATCGATTATCGGCTGCTCCTCTATTCTGTGGATACCGAAGTGGTGATGGGGCCGGGGGGGCCGTTGAATGATGAAGATTTTCCGGATTATCCGGTAGAGGTCGTGTTCTTCGATTACGGCAAGCTGATTCCAGAATTGAACCTGCGGTATCAGGCCTTGAAGAAAGCGTCTGAAGCCAATTTAAGTTCGAACGAAGATAAGCCCGCTCCCGCTTACCTGGCGAGAATCGCTTATTTCGAAACCTTGTTCATCGAAGGCTATCATCAGATGTTTGCCGGTCGTAAGCCGCTGACTTGTAGTTATTTATTAACAGGTAATGATTCGGTAGGGGTCGAATGGGTGGGGGGGCGCCAGGTGTTTTCAAATGAAATCACAAAAAATGGGCCGACGCTTCGAAAGTTGATTCATGAGGTGATGTATTGGGGGAGGTCGAGTTAACGATGCTGGTTCTCACCCTCATGATTCATGCATTTCTTTCGCCTGCTGCCGAGGCAAAAGCGGTAGCCTCGCTGGCGCGAGAATGTATTCCTTTAGTCATTACCCATCCCCATGCGTATTTTGATGAAGATTTGTCTGCCAAAGCCGGTGTCAATGCAGAGTTAAAGCGCCGAAAGACGTGCAACGCTTCGATTGATGTGTTGGTGCGGGACACCTATCCGACTTACCTCGATGAGAATCTGGCGTCGCACTTTCACTCGAGTCTCTTTGGCGAAACCGATCTCTACATTCCCGGGGCAAAAATCGAAGTCATCGGTGGTTTCTTCGGGCAATGCCACGAACGCACCATCGAAAGTCTGATCTCGAATCGATTCGCCCATCAGGATGAATCGAATCTCGAAGTGGTGGTTCCAATTGATGCGACTTATGTTTTCAATGAAGCAGATGCGCCTCACGATCGAATCACTCTTTCAAAGCTGCTGGAAGAAAAGGGTGGTGATCTGAATCAGTTCAAAACCCAGAATAAGAATTTAGTGTTCAATTTTGATATGTCGGCGGCGCTCATCCAGCGAGCGCATCCTTCGGTGTGTGTGATCTTTCGTTTTCAGGAATCCGAATTGAAATACCAGCGGGTTGAGAACTGTCTGACTCAAGTTGTGATCAACCTGGTAGAAACACCGAGCCCTATCTGATTACCGTTTCGGCGGTAATTAAATTCCGGAATTCGAATTTATCTGCCTGTTTATTATAGAATAGAGTTAAAGGTTGCTGATGGATTGCATCCGGAAAAGTGGTTAAAGCAGAAGACGCCATGAGGGGTGCATTCGTCAAATTTCCGGTCCACCGGTCGTTCGCCAGGGTTTCATGCAGTTGGCAATCATAGAGATAAACTTTTTGCCCGACGCTGTTCACTAATCCTGAAGCTCGATACAAGATATTCGCTTTAAAACTCAAATAACGAGAATCTGGACTATAGGATATTCTCGTGAATTCCGAACTATCGCTTTCAATCCGAACGGTGCGATGGGTGATGAGGTCGAACTCGAGCAGGTCAAAGCTTCCCTGTCTGCCGTTTCTGGAGGGGTTTTTAACGATGGCATGGGTTCCGTCCGGCGAAAATTGCAAGAACTTCGAATTCACGATCGAATCAGGATATTCGATCGTTTCGAGTTGAAGGCCCGTGATGCGAGAATTGTTTTTTAGGAGCGCGAACTGTCTGATCTTGCGATCGGCGGCATACGAAATCTGCGAGCCATCTGTCGAAACATGAATCGACTTCAGGTATGAATCCAAATCGCCGGTTTGAAGATTGAGTTCAACGTAAGTTCCATCCAATTGGGTGACAAAGAGTTTTGATTTTGAGATTCGATGTTGAAGCACGACTTGACCTTGAGAGCTCACTCCGATCACTTCTACTTTAGGGTCTGGAATGGTAAATTGTTGAGCTGGCTCCAATTTAGAATTGAGCAGCAGTAGGCTGTTCTCTCTGGTGTTACGGAGGACAATATAGTTCGGGTCGTAAGCTTTGCATGCGGTGTAATCTTTGGCTAGTTTTTTGATGGTTCCGCTTTTAAGATCGATGATTTCTGGCAAGTGCCCCAGGTGACTGGCTAATGCGTAGCGATCTCCATCGATCCGACCGATAAAATCGTCATTGTGGTAGAGGGAGTTTTTAAAAGGTTCGGGAGCGGCTCTGAGATCAAACGGATTTATTTGCAGGTGTTCGCGGCTCGAAAGACGGTTGCACTCCAAATCGGCAAATGCCGTTAAAGAGATACTGCTGACGACGATCAGAAAAATGATCGAAAGCACGGGGCGGATACGGCATCGTCTTGATTTCATGGCTTCGGTCCCGCCTCACCCAGCAAATTGCATTCGAGAGGAATCGAATGAAGTCTGAAGCCCATGCGATTCAGGTAGTCAACGGAGTTGCTCGCCATACCACCTGGGGCTAGGAATTCGAGATGAAGAGTGATTTTTTCCTTTTTCTTGGGTTGAATGAAAAGCGAAAACTGTTTGATTCTTCTAATCTGATTCTTATTGAATTTTTGCGCAAATTTTCGAGCGCCATCGGCTGTCGTCATTTCTTCGCCGATTACCGACGATGAGGCTTTGGCCTCGCCCAGAATGTATTGCGTATCATCTCCATCGATGACAATGCGAAAAATATCCAATTCGGTGTCGAGAAAGAGTTGTTCGACCCGTTTCAAATAACCTTCGGTGGTGGTTATCCCTGGAAATTTGGAAGGCGAGCCATCAAAATAATCCGGAAACACTTCCTTGTAGTGGGCCATTAAAGCAGGATTTTCGTCAATTGCAGTCCGGGTCATTGCCATTTTTTTCTGAATGATCTGTCTTAACTCTTCAATTTCACGGATCCGGGTTGAAACCGCAACGGTTCCTGGCAATGCAACGGCCATATAAAGTTCGGTGTGAAGACCCGCTAGAGTGCCATCAAGACTGGCCATCAGATCTTCAAAGCGTTTTATCTTTTGCGGGTCAATTTCTCCGCTATGCGAAGAAATATCATCCAGCGTTTGTTTTAGGTGTGAGAGGATCTGGTCCTGCTGTTTTTTTGCGCTTTCAACCGCCAGATCGACATAGTGAACGAATCTCGAAGGTTCGTGATGGCCGAGTTCGACGTCAAGATGTTTGAAGGCGCTTTGAAAGGTTGCTAACTTGTCTTCGAGAAACTGAAAGGTTTTACGGTAAAGTGCGGGACCGGATGTGCTGCTGCTCAGATGATTTAAAAAGCGTTGCCCTTCGATATTGATGAATTCAATATCCATTAAAGTGTACGCGACTTCGAAATTTCGATCGATCATCGATTCTTGATACGCAAACATGCGTGGCAAAGGCGGGTGTCGAAACGACAGAAACGAGTATTTTTCGTGAAATTGAATTGCCTCTGGCGCCTGTCCCCATACGGAACGATAATGAGTCATGGTATCGCTTTCATCCGAATTGGCGTGATACTTCTCGACCTCGGTAAAATGCGATGACCGTTCAATGCGGGCAAGGGGTTTGGCTTCTGCAGACAGGCAGAAAAATAGAAGTAAGATTTTTAAAAATAGGTAGGGCATTTCAGGGTAAATTCTCTCATTTATTACTAAAGCAATAATGTCAGGTATTGTGACATTTTGGATATCGCCACGCAAGGAATTTCATCCTGAATGATTTTAATTGAATCCGCGAAAGGGATTGTGCTCTGGACGGAGTAACCAATTGTTTTTTGGGTACTCATAAGCCCCCTCAATGAGATGCAGGGTGTAGGCATGACGTGAGTGTGCTGATTGATTGGCGCGACTGAGGTGAGGAAGGTATCCGTCAAGAACGATGAGCGAGCCTTTTTTTGCCTCGAGCGGAATAAATTCCTTCTCAGGAAAAGGGGTGGGGTCTGAGACTTCAAAGCGTTCTCCCTGAGGGGTTCGCACAAAGCGAGAGCGAAGCCCGAGACGGTGTCCGCCGGGCAATGCCCAAAGGCAGCCGTTCTCGGTGGTTGCATCTTCGAGTGCAAACCAAAAGCCCGTCACGCTCGAAGGAGATATTGACTGTGACTGGAGGCAATGCCATTGCGGTCGATTCATTGGGCAACGTTTATATATCGAGTGCCTACGGCTCTTATGCGGGGGTACGAATCATTCCTGCAGTTCTTGGAAATTACTTTGGCGCAAATCTGGGCGATCCGATGGATGTCGGAAATATTTATAGCATTACCGATTCAACAGCCGGGTATGCAGGAGATAACGGCCCGGTAACGAGTGCTCAAACGCTTGATCATTATACGCTCGCGTTCGATGCTGCTGACAATCTTTATATTGCAGACATGGGTAACGACATTATTCGCATGGTTCCGCAAACGACTGCGAGTTTTTTTGGAATCTCAATGAATGCGAATTCGATCTATACCATTGTCGGAACTCCGACGACTCCAGGATACTCGGGAGATGGTAGCTCGGCTACAGGGGCAACTTTAGGTCAGGCGAGTGGAATTGCGCTCGATGCCTTGGGTAATCTTTATATCAGCGACTTGGATAATGATGTCATTCGAATGGTTCCAAAAGTGAGCGGCAGCTATTTCGGAAATCCGCTGCTTCAAAATAACATTTATACCATCGCAGGCAACGGTTCGACGAGCTATTCAGGAGACGGTGGAGCCGCTACTTCTGCGTCATTTAAGTCAGTGAATGCGGTTGCCCTGGCTCCTACTGGTGAATTTTATGTATTTGATACTCAAGCCAACTCGGTTCGAGTGGTGGATACCAGTGGTGCCATCACGACGCTTGCCGGTCAAAACCCGTTGGCTGGTGACGGTGGGGTGGCAACGCTTGCCAATCTGTATTCACCCGGACAAATTGGAATCGATTCGTCCGACAACATTTATATCGCTGATATCTCTAACGGTCGAGTGCGTATGATTCCTTCTGTAAGTGGTACCTATCATGGCATCAATATGACTGCCGGCAATCTTTATACCATTGCGGGAGGAGGCCAGAATGGGCAAACTGATGGTGCCGATCCGTTAACTTTGTCGATCGTCAATCCTCGAATTGCTGTCGATCCAGATGGAAACGTGTTTATCGCGAGTGGCACGATGATCTATTTGATTCCTCGAATTTCAGGCACCTTTTACACTAAATCGATGAGGGGTGGTTTGATTTATAAAATCGGAGGTGGTGGCCCAGGGCGAGGTGCTTACTCCGGAGACGGTGTGCTGGCAACCACCGCGCGCTTCGGTAGTCGATTGGCGCTTGCGGTTGATTCCTCGGACAATCTCTATGTTGCAGATACCATGAACAATGCGATTCGAATGATCTCGAGTTCGAGCACTAATCATTTTGGAAACAGAATGAGTGAAGGTTTTGTCTACACGCTGACGAGCACCACTGCCGGATCGAGAGGCGATGCCGGAGCCTCGACCAGTGCACAACTCAGAAGTCCAGCAGGGGTAGCAGTCGATAGCGCGGGCAATATTTATATTTCGGATTTGGGTAACCAGGCGATTCGAATGATTTCAGTCGCGACGACTACGAATTTTGGAATCAGCATGTCTGCAAACAGTCTCTATACCATTGCGGGAACACTCACTTCGAGTGGTTTTAGTGGTGATGGTGCGGTCGCGACGAGTTCGCAAATTTCAGCACCTCAAGGAATTGCAGTGGATGCATCCGGCAATGTTATTTTTTCTGACTGTGGCAATAACGTTATTCGCTTGGTAGCCGCTACCACGGGAAGTTACTACGGGGTAAGCGTGTCAGCTAATAACATCGCAACGATTGCCGGAACACCCGGTACTTCGGGTTATACGGGCGACGGTGGGACTGCAACCAGCGCCGAGCTGACCCTGTCTTCGGGACTCGCATTCGATTCTCATTCTAATCTTTACTTTTCAGACCTCGGCAACAATATCATTCGCGAAATCTTGCACTAAACTTACTGCATTTCTATGTGTTTAGTGTAAAATAGCGTTCGAAAATGGTTTTCCTGACTTTAATCTTTATTGGCCTCGGATTTTCGTCAACCGCGAGTTTCGCGACTCCTGCAGCTCCCTCGGTCATTTTCATTACTCTCGATGGCGTGCGTACGCAGGAGTTTTTTTCGCACACCGAATATTTGCCTCGCTTTAAGGCTTACGCCCAAAAAAATGGATTTATCTTCGGCGAACGACAAGGCGCCCATCCCAGACCGATGAAAATCTCGGATTCGGTGGCGCTCAGCCTTCCCGGATATCGGGCGATTCTATCCGGACAATTTGAAAGCACTTGTCTCTCGAACGACTGTAAGCAAATAGACCACGAAACGATTTTTGATCGCTTGGCGTTTGAGTTTTCTGACCGACATTCGGTAGCTGCTTTTACATCTTGGAATCGAATGAGTCGTGCTCTCGAGTCTATTCCCCGGCATTTCGTGAGCAGCGTGGGACTCGGCTCGATTCAAGGGCTAAGTGCCGAAGAGCAAAAACCGTATCTTGCGATTCAGGAGCGAGCCTTTGCAGACGAGCCAACCCATTGGCTAGAATGCCGCTATGATCGCTACACTTTTGAAATGGGCTTAAAATTCCTGAAAGAGTATCAACCGCGATTCTTGTATCTCTCTTTTATCGATACTGATGAATGGGCTCACCAAAAGGATTATCTGGCTTATGTTCGGGCACTCAAGGACTGGGATGAACGCTTTAGTGAGCTGATCAAATCCTTAGATGAAATGGGTGAGTACAGTCAGAACACCTCGATCGTGGTTACGACCGATCATGGCCGAGGACTTCGAAAGCACTGGAGCAATCACAATCTCTTGATGCCGAATGCTTTTAAGGTTTGGGCGGTAGTCATTCCGTCGAAGGAATTTACAAGAATTCATCATCCGGTGGTTCTGCCTCGAGAAGTGTATAGTCATTTACAGATTCGACCTACACTCGAGCTTTTACTGGGCCTAAAGCCCGAACTAGCAGATCAGACCTATTTTACCCAAGGCCAGTAGAATTGCCGGTAGATCGAGAACAAAAGAGATTCCTGTTGCAATCAGGCTCATTCGAACGAAACGCAATTTAGACTCTTCAGGATAGAAGAGTTTAAAAACCAATCCCCATTCGAAAAGCCGAAGCGGAATAAAGGAAAGGGCGAGCCATGGGGTACTGATGCCTTTCGTTTTAAAAATTTCGGTCAACAGGATACCAAGCCACATGCCCAAGGTTTCGCGCGCCAGTGCCGCAACCCCGGCTCGAAAAAAACGATTCGGGACCGTTCGGGTCATGATGAAAAAAAGCACAAAATAGGCAGCCAGTTTGATTCCAACGATGATCCAGAGTCCTGGATTTGAAAACCATTCGCTCAGGATGTTCATTTTAAACTCCAAACCTGAAGTCTTTCATGCCGAATTCGAGTTAGAGCTTGTTGATAATTCTCATTAGTCCGACCGTTTTTTTCATCAGGTCGGGATTACTGAGCAAGGCTTGTTCGTTTTCGATCGAACCCGGTAAATCGCCATGATGAAACAAGTCTTCGAGATCGGTAATCGACCAGATCGCAAAGTCTGCGTGCGCAGGAGATGTCGAATCCATGACCGGATGAAGTGCCACTCCCCGGTCGTAGCAGTGTCCGAGGTAGGTTGCAAGATCGGTAATCAATCGGCCGTCATCCGTCAGTTCTGCATCCGCATCCACCGGAGTGGCAGAAATGACTTGGGTTGACGACGCTCGCTGATCGGCGGCAGTTTCGTACTTTGCCTGAATAAAATTGGCCATCATGTTTTTGGCTTCGTCGATCGTTTGCGAGCTCGAGCGCATGGCATGCATGTAAGACTTTGAAGGAGTTTGATTGGGCAAGCTATCGACCCATTCGCTTCCTTCTTTCATTTTAAGCAGGCAATCCATGCGTTCGTTTCTAAATGCGTCCTGAATCAAATCCCAATGAGCCTGACTCGACCAATGGTTTTCGGCAAAGGCCAAAGGGCAATGCATGAGCAAAAGAGACAGTAGAGTAGTGGTTAGGTGTTTCATATTTTTCCTCGTCCAGCTGAATTGCAATTCGAATACCAAACCTCAGGTAGTGTTTTCGACGAGTTGAAGGCAAAGGTGTGGGCGGCTCACCACAATGGCGACTAAAATCAATGAAGGTGATTGCTCACGGTCGCGCAAGCTGATCGAGGTTGTGCTTCGGGTTTAGACAGCATAAAGTGAGGCCCATTCTATGGCGCAATACGAGCTCGACCGCCGAAAGTTTATTCAAAAAATGATCGCTCTCGGAATTACCCTCAGTGGTGCCGAAAGTCTCTTTGCTTTGGCAGCGGTGGCAGAGCCGACAAAAACTCGTAGAGGCCCTCGTTTTAGTCAAGACTCTCGGATTGCGATCGTGGGAGCCGGGGCTTCGGGAATTTCAGCTTCCCATTTCTTGCGCGAAAAAGGGTATCAAAGCGTAACCCTATTCGAAGCAACCGATCACATTGGTGGTAAGTGCAATACGGTCGACATCGACGGCAAGGCTTATGACATGGGTGCGGTCTTTACGACGTCTTCTTATGACGAAGTGATGGCGCTGGCTCAAAAGTTCGATGTGCCCATTATTCCCTTACAAAGTAAGACCGAAAGAAACATTGTCGAAAACAAAAGCGGCAGGGCCCGAGGTCGGACGGTGATTGAGACCGCAGCCATGGGCGCGGCGGTAGCAGATTATTTTCGCGCGCTTTCCGTGTATCCCGAGTTGGCTAAAGCTGGTTTTGCGAATCTCAATCGAGATCTCTGTGCTTCGCTTTCAGATTGGATGAAACTGCACTGCCTTTTTCCGGCCGCATTGGACGAGTTTTTTGGATATACCTTTACGCCCTTCGGTTATGGTTTTTCGGATGAGGTGCCGGCGGCTTATGCACTCAAGTACTATGAAGAGCGTCTCGTGAGCTCGCTTCTTTACGGCGATTATCTGGGCATGCTCAAAAACGGTTACCAGAGCCTATGGAAAGCGGTTGCAAAGGATATGGAGGTCAAACTCAGTACGCCCGTGCTGAAAGTGAAGCGCTTTGGTCAGCAAGTGCAAATCGATACCCACGAGTCTTCGAGCATTTTTGACCACTTGATTCTGACGTGCCTTCCGGAAGATAGTTTGCGTTTTCTCGATACCACGACGGATGAGCAAATCGACTTTCAAAAAACGAAACGGTACTTTTACCACAGCATTGCGGTTGAGATTCCGGCTCGCTTTTCGGGTTCGGGTTTTCTGCCTGGAAATTACTATCGCAGTCGTTCGCCGCATCCTTTGTGTTGGTTCAAGCGCTGGCACGATGGAAACATTGCCATTTTTTATGCCCTTTCCAAAACAGAGCTCAGTGAAGAGGCGGTCATTCATACCCTCATGTTCGATTCGGAACAGTATGGTTGGAATCTCGGAAAGGTTCGGGCTTCGCGTAAATGGAAGTATTTTCCGCATTTTGAATCGAAAGAGTTGACGGATGGAATTTACGATCGACTAGAAAATCGACAGGGACAAAATAATACCTATCTAGCTGGCGAAATCATGAATTTTTCGACGGTCGAAATGGTCACACGTTATTCAAAAAGTCTCGTTCAGCGGTTCTTTTAGCGCCGTCTTGACCTAATCCATACCATTTGGTATGCTTTCGCCATGACTTCAGAACAATTGCAGGCGCGGATTCAGCAGCTCCATCCGGAGACGCTGGTCGAAGTAAATGATTTGACCGGTACCCAGGACCATTGGCAAGTGCTGGTCGTCAGCCCTGTGTTCGACGGAAAAATGATGGTCGAACAGCAACGCATGATCATGGGATTGCTGAAGGCCGAAATCGACAGCAATGAAGTTCATGCGCTCTCGATGAAAACTTTTACCCCGGAACAATACAAAAAATTTAAAGGAAAATAACATGGCACATCCACTCGTTTCAGAAGTAGAAAAATTGGTTCAAAGCAATGACGTGGTTATTTATATGAAGGGATCACCTGATTTTCCAATGTGCGGCTTTTCATCTCGCGCGTGCGCGGTTCTTAAAGCGGCCGGTGTAGAAAAGATTGCATCGTTCGACGTGCTTTCGGACGACGATATGTGGACAGCACTTGAGGATTTCACCCAGTGGCCAACGGTGCCTCAGATTTTCGTTAAAGGAAAATTCATCGGGGGCTGCGACATTGTCGGCGAAATGTTCGAACGCGGCGAACTTCAAGACCTGTTAAAATAAGGCAAGATCGGGATCACATCCTGAATTTTCTCGGCATTTAAAAGCAGCATGCACATTCGATCGAGCCCAATGGCGATTCCGCAGGTGGGCTTCATTTTTTCAATCGCATTCAAAAGATCTTCATCGATCGGAGATTGCGGGTATGTGTCGTTGTAGATGGCTGCCCGGGTCTCTTGATCCTTCTCGAAATTCTCGCGTTGTACGCGAGCGTCCCGCAGTTCATCGAAGGCATTTCCGAGTTCAAGCTGTCCTACGTAGATTTCAAAGCGGCTGGCCCATTCAAACCCGGTTTCGTCTTTGACTCGGTTGCAGAGTGAAGATTGGCTGACCGGATAATGGGTGACAAAGCACGCTCGGTCTTTTGGTAACTTGGGTTCGATCAGGTTCAGCCAGAGCTTAAAATAGAGGTCGTTCCAATCCTCAGCAGCATCAGCCGAAAGGCCCCGGTCGTTGCAAACCTTTGCGAGAGAGGTCTGCGATTGATGAAGGCGAAGATCGATGCCGACCCATTTTTCAAAAAGCGAATGGACGGTGTAGCGGGGCCAAGGTGATTTCAGGTCGATCTGATTTTCTCGAAAGCGAATGGAATGAGACGATTGAAGCGAGAGTGCTACCGAGCCGAAGAGTTCCTCGACTCTGGTTTGAAAGGCTTCTAAAGTGCAATCAGTCTCGTAGAATTCGAGCATGGAAAACTCGGGCTGATGTTCATTCGATTCGGGTTCATCGCGGAATGCTGAGCACATCTGAAAAATTCGAGGAAGCCCGCGGGCCAGAAGTTTTTTCATGGCAAATTCTGGCGAGGTCGGAAGAAAGACGGGGTGCTTACTGTCTCGGGCTTTGATTTCAAAGGGGCGGATATGAGGCTCGAGCCCTGGACTTTTTACAAATAATGGAGTGCGAACCTCAAGATAATTCCATTTTTGGAACTGTTCCCGGATGAGCTGTTCGACTTCAAATCTTTTTCTGCAACAGTCGTGTGCTGGAATTTGCAACATAGTTTTTTAATTCTGCCTTGTACTCGCTTTAGTTACACTTGGTTATGGCATGCTACGTGCAACAAGGCCAGTGTGGTTTCGAAGAAATCACAATAACTAAACCAATTAACATATTAACTGAGCTTGGTTGAATTGATCAGGCTCTTTTAGGAGATTCAAATGAAAGTATTATCTATTGTTGCTGTTGTTATGTTCATGTCTGTTGCTTCATTCGCTGAAGGAACTGCTACTACTGCTGCTGCTCCAGTTGCAGCTGCTAAGACAGAAACTGCTAAGACTACCACTACTGAAACAACTAAGACTGAAACTAAAACTGAAGGCAAAAAAGTTGCTAAGAACACTGCTAAGAAAAAAGCTAAAAAAGCAGCTAAAGCAACTACTACTACTAACTAATTCTTTGAGCTTATGCTCAATCGAAGGGGCCGGCGCTTTGTAAGTGCCCGGCCCTTTTTTTTTAGGTACACTAAAGCGGATGGCACCCTTTCGAATGTATACCCGTATCCGTGCGATGGATCTTCAGGCCAAAGTGATTCTCATTTTGGTGGCGGTCATCTTTCCGATTTCCTTTTTTCTGGGTCTCGTTCAGTCCAAGGTGCTTGAGCCGGTCTTATCCGAAGAAGTGCGCGAAGTCGGTGTTTCATTTGCCCAGAGTCTCGCCAATCAGATCGATTCTCATCGTCTATTACTGAAGGCCGACGCTTCTGCCGTCATTACCGATAGAATTCAGCACCTGATGTATACCCAGCCCAGTATTCTCAGGGTCGATGTCATCGCTAAGAAGCCGAACGATACCCATCTTTCGAATATTGCGTCCAATATCGAGGATCAGGATAATGCTCCGCCCGTCGTCGAGGTATTGCGTGATACCGTAACGACCGAGCGCACCTACGAAGAGGGAATTCCGGTTTGGAGCATTCTTTATCCTGTATCGAACGGCAGTGAGAAGGCGAATATTCATGTTCTGGTTTCCTTGCGATTTGTCGGTGCCGTTCAGAATACCACGCTTCGAATCAATCTGATTGCCGCTTTGATCAGTACGATTTTGCTGACGCTCATTCTCAGTTTCTTTCTGAAGCGCGCGATCGAAAATGAAAAACAGCTCAAAGTCGCACAGATGAGCAATGAGGCGCTTTCGGAAAAATTGCAGGAAATTCAGCAAGAATTGATTCATACCGAGAAACTCGCGGTCATGGGGCAACTCACGGCGAGCTTTGCCCATGAAATCGGCACTCCTCTGAATGCGATCGGCGGGCATATGCAGCTATTGAACTCCGATCTCGAACGAGTCATTTCGCCATCCCTCTTCGGAGCACTTTCTGATCGGATCAAGATCATTACCGGCCAGCTTCGCAAGATCGAAGACATCGTTAAGGGCTTTTTGCAAAATACCAAGAAGCCGATTGCCCAACAAAAGTCGATCGTACCGGTACGTGAATTGATTGAAAGGATACTGGCGCTGGTTTTACCAACCCTACAGCGGCATCAAATTTCATTCGGGCAAGAATACGCTGCAGTCGAGGATCAGGTAGAAGTGGTGCCTCTCGAAATCGAACAAGTGATTCTGAATCTGGTAAACAACGCCATCGACAGCATGAAAGGGCGATCGGTTCCGAATGCACTTTGGATCAAGACCTATAACGATCCCGCCCGTCAAACGGTGACGATCGAGATCAAGGATACCGGAACCGGAATCACGAAGGAAAATTTGAAGCAGATTTTTAAGCCTTTTTTTACTACAAAATCGGCAGGCGAGGGGCATGGGCTCGGATTGTCGATCTGCCAGCAAATTGCCAAGGCCTATGGCGGAGATGTTCTCGTTGATTCCGATTTGGGAAAAGGTACCCGGATGAAGATCCAGCTTCCGGTGAAGAAAGCAGAAGGTAAAAGCGCGTGAAGATTCTCGTGGTTGATGATGATTCGGTAACACTCCATTTGCTGCAGGAGTTTTTAGAGAAAAATAGTTTTCAGGTTTTTCTGGCGCAAGACGCAGACGAGGCTCTCGAGCAGGTGGCGAAGAATTCGATTCAATTGGTATTAAGCGACATCCGCATGGAAGAATCAGACGGACTCTCGCTCTTGGGCGAATTAAAGAAACGCTATCCTAAAATTGTCATGATCCTGATGACCGGGTTCGGAAGTATGGAAGGCGCAATCGAAGCGATTCAAAAGGGTGCGTTTGATTATATCAGTAAGCCTTTTGATTTGAATAAGATGTTGGCCTTGGTGAATAAGGCGGTCAAGCACGCACAGAGCTTGAATCAGGCCACGGGTGGAGTCACTGAAATTGTGGCGCTCGAAACTCCTCGTACCTTGATTGGACATTCTCCCAAGATCGTTGATGTTTATAAAACGGTTGCCCGTGCCACGCTTTCTGCCAGCACTGTTCTCATTCACGGAGAAAGTGGTACCGGTAAGGAATTGGTGGCCCGCGCCATCCATGCCAACAGCGATCGCAAACAGAAAAAATTTGTGGCTGTCAATTGCGGCGCGCTGACCGAATCGTTGCTCGAGAGTGAATTGTTTGGTTATGTAAAGGGCGCATTTACCGGAGCTCAGAATGACAAGAAGGGCTTGTTCGAAGAAGCGAGCGGAGGAACCTTGTTTCTCGATGAAATCGGCGACATCACCCAGGGTCTGCAGGTAAAACTTCTCCGAGTGTTGCAAGAAGGCGAGATCAGGCCGGTGGGCTCAAACGAACAGCATAAGGTAAATGTCCGAATCGTAGCGGCGACCCATCGCAATTTGAATCAATTGGTCGAGGAAGGAAAATTCCGAGAAGATCTTTATTACCGACTGAAGGTCATTGAGATCGAAATTCCGCCGCTTCGCGAACGCAAAGAAGATATTCCCGAGCTGGCTCAGGTTTTTCTGGTTAAGTATTCATCGAAGCTCGGAAAGAAAGTCGGTACAGTTTCTAAAGAAGGAATGAATGCGCTCATGAATTATTCCTGGCCGGGTAATGTTCGCGAACTCGAGCATCAGATCGAACGCGCAGTGGCCTTGACGTCGGCCTCGGTTCTGTCGGCAGACGATTTCGATTTCTCGGCAGTTTTGCTTAAACGCAGCGAATCTACGGGCTTGATTTCGAAAGAGGGAGATAAAAAATCTCTCGAGGAGATGGAAAAATCGCATATCCTTAAGGTTTTAAAAGATGTCGATTATAATAAATCAAAGGCCAGCGAGATTCTGGGAATCGACCGTGCGACTCTTTACCGAAAAGCCCAGAAATATGGGATTGCGCTGAAGAGCGAGTAAGCCAGTGAGTAAACTTCGAGAGCAGCTTCGGCAAATTGCGGTTCATTCGCTCGATTATCCGGGACGCGAGAATCTGCGCACCCGAGTCACGCCGCCGGGGGCTGCCGTTTGTGTGCTGTTCTCGGGAACCGACTTCGAATCTGCAAAAATCCTGCTGACAGAGCGAAGTCAGGACGTAAAAACCCACCGTGGGCAGGTTGCATTTCCGGGGGGGCGCTACGAAGATCACGATTTGGGGGATGCGTCGCGGGCAGCAATTCGGGAATGTGAAGAAGAGGTCGGAATCGCGTCGTCTGCCATCGAATCCATCGGTACGCTGCCGCTTTTTCCTACCAAGTCGGGCGACTTCGAAGTGATTCCGGTCATCTGCATGATCGAACGCATGGCGCCTCTGATACTCCAGCAAGAAGAAGTCGCGAAAGCAGAGTGGGTTTCAGTTCGAGAGCTTCGGGCGAGTCGGGTTCTCGAGAAAGTTCAATTGCGCGAACTCGAAGTCGAGGCACCGGTTTTTACCTGGGGCGCTCGAAAAATGTGGGGCCTCAGTGCATGGATATTTGACTTAATCCTGCTTCGATATGATACGATTTCGGTATGAAGAACGCTCTTAAATATTTGATTAGCATCGCAGGATTGACTCTTGTTTTTTTCAATTTTTCGGCTCAGGCCGGTGAAAACTGGAAGGGACATACCGAGACGCCGCCTTACGAGTTTGGCGCACTTTCCGGCATGAGTATTTTTGGCAGCAATTCGAATTGGAGTATTCTCGGTTCGGCTGCTTATCTGATTAATCCTAAAGGTTGGGTCGACGATGTCGATAATCGGGTTTGGGTAGAGCTCGAGCTCGGGCCTTCGTTTTTTTCGAGTAATTCAATCAGTCAGACCGGCGTTCAATACAGTGCCCACTTGCGTTGGGATTTTACGATGAACGAGTATTGGACGTTTTATGGACTGGGTGGAGTGGGTGGCTATGTGCTTCCGAGTTATCTGGGAGGTGGACTTGCACTTCATCCTCGTTTTGGTGCCGGTGTCGAGTACCAAACCAAAACTGCATTGATGTTTCGCGGAGAAGTCAGCGCCGAGTTTATCGGACTCGGAGCAGCTCTTAATTTCTAGGAGTGGGTATGACCGGCCATTCACGAGTAACTCTTAAGCCATTTGGTGAGCTTGGATATCCACCCGGGTGTTCGCTTCAGGCAGAGGCTTTCGTCAGTGGAGCGGATTTACACCTTCGATACTTGTTGTCAGCGCTTGATTCTACGAGCTTTGATTCTATTGTTTTTCCAAATGCCGGTTCAGGTCCAGAACGTCAGAATGAGCTTTGGAAGGAAACCTGCTTTGAGTGTTTTATTCCACTTAAAAATTCGGAAGGGTATTTTGAATTCAATTTTTCACCAAACGGAAATTGGAATATTTATTCCTTCGAGTCCTACCGCGCGCAAATAACTGAGGTTCAAGTTCTCAGTTTCCAGGCTCCAGAATTATTAAAAGCGGTGCGAACGAGTCAGGGCTTCGAATGCGAAATCAAGCTGGCTGGTTTTTTAGCGCTGGCTCATCCCGAAGCATTCGATCTCGATCACCTCGGAATCACCACCGTAATCAAATCGAGTAGTGGCATTTCCTATTGGGCGCTTTCGCACGAGGGTGCCAAACCCGATTTTCATTTAAAAGCCAGCTTTACCTATTCCGCAAAGAAACAGGAGAACGACTAATGCATATTCAATTTGGAATCGATCGATTGTTGACCGAGCACGATTTACAATTGCGACTCGACGGCAAGCGCCTGGGGTTAGTGGCCAACGCCGCTTCTGTTACTCAAAACCTTACCCATACGCTCGATGCACTTCGGGCGCACGATGCATTCAAGGTGGTGTGTGCATTTGGTCCTCAACACGGCATGCGCGGTGAAAAGCAATACAACATGATCGAGTCTGATGATTATGTCGATCCGGTACACCAGATTCCGGTATTCAGTCTTTATGGCAAAACCCGTAGACCCACTCCTGCGATGCTTGCGCAGTGTGATGGGGTATTGTTCGACCTTCAGGATGTGGGCTGCCGGATTTTTACGTATTTGACGACGCTGCTTTACATGATGGAAGAATGTGCTAATTCCGGAAAGTTCTTATGGGTGCTCGATCGCCCGAATCCTGCAGGACGAATAATGGAAGGAAGTTTACTCGTTCCAGGAAACGAAAGCTTTGTGGGTTGCGCGCCGATCCTGATGCGCCACGGACTGACCTTGGGAGAAATGGCGGTTTGGTTAAAAGATTCATTGAAAATCAAAGTCGATCTTCATGTGATCGAAATGAAACATTACTCAATGGGGCAAGGACCGGGTTACGGTTGGCCACTCGAAGAACGCTCATGGGTCAATCCAAGTCCGAATATGCCCGGGCTTTCGTGTGCAAGAATCTATGCGGGCACCGTAATGATCGAAGGTACGACTTTATCCGAAGGGCGAGGCACCACTCGGCCGCTCGAGGGGTTCGGCGCTCCGGACATTGACGGTGCAAGAGTTCTGGACGAGATGAAGAGCCTGGCCACCTCACAAAAAATGACAACCTGGTTAAAAGGATGTTTCCTTCGTTCATTTTATTTCGAACCCACGTATTACAAACATCAAGGAAAGCTTTGCAGTGGGGTTCAGATTCATGTCGATCATCAGGAATATTGCCCAAGTGAATTCAAGCCCTATCGCATCACGGCGCTTGCGTTTAAGGCGATTCGAAATCTTTACCCTACCTACGATTTATGGCGCAATTTCGCCTATGAATATGTAACTGATCGGCTCGCGATCGATGTCATCACTGGTAGTGATGCCCTTCGCAAATGGGTCGATGATCCGAAATCGACCTTGCTCGAGCTCGAAACAGCGCTTTCTAACGACGAGAAAAAATGGAAGGACCAAACCCTTGCGTACCAACTTTATCCTTAGTCTTTTTTGTCTCGCCTTAATGTTTGCCTTTACGGCCGAAGCCAAAAAGCCTTCGAACAAGGATTTCGAGTCATTGCTGAAATCTTTCAAAAAGGCCGGAACCCAGGTTAGTGCGCAAATCGTCAATTTGACGAATACACGCGAGCTGATCAGCGTCAACGCAGACGAAGCTTTAAATCCTGCATCGAGCATCAAGCTTTTTACTGCGTACGAAGCCCTGACCAAGCTTGGAATCAATTTTTCGTTCAAGACAGAAGTGTTTCAGAATCCGGATCGCTCGCTTTGCGTGAAGGGGCATGGCGATCCGTCTTTTGTGATGGAAGACCTCTATCTGATGGTCGATGCACTCAAACGAAAAGGTGTCGATAAATATTCGGGTAAGATTGTTCTCGATACTTCGGCTTTCGATCAGGAGCTTTATCCTGAAGACCGCACGGATCAGAATTCCGAGCGGGCGTACAATGCGCCGATTTCGGCACTGAATTTCAATTACAATACGATCTCGGTATTTGTGAATCCTACCCGTAAGGGAGATCCTGCCCGGATCGGTCTCGATTTTCCGTTCGATTTTGTAGAAGTGCATGGAAAAGTGATCACCGGTTCCTCGACTGATGTGAGTTGGGATAAAAAAGCCTCGGGCGCAACCGAAGTGGTTACTTTGGGCGGAAAAATCGCCGAAGGTGCAGATGAATGGCGTAAACCATTTCGAATTCGCGATCCGGCCAAGGCGTTTGGTCAAGCGATGGCCAAGATGCTCGCGATGGAAGGAATTTCTGCAACGGGTGCGGCCTCGTATTCTGCTGGTACCTGCTCGGATGATTCGATCTACACCTATACGAGCAAGCCTTTGAGTTACATCGTGCAACTCATGGACAAATATTCGAATAATTTTATTGCTGATACCCTGGTTAAAGTACTCGATCATGAAGTGGCGAACCATAATCCTGGCACCACTGCGGGTGGAATTCAGCTCATCAAGAATGATCTCAAGGGCTTTGGAATCGATCTCAATACAAAGGGCAGAAGCTTTGTCTCAGGCTCGGGCCTCACTCGCGATAACATGGCGTCGGCATCTGATTTTATCCGTTTGCTCAAGCACATTCATCAGGAAAAATTGGTTCTACCCGAAATGTTTACGTCTCTTCCGATTGCATCGATGGATGGAACGCTTAAGCGTAAATACGCGCATTCGGATGCTTCAATGCGTTTACGCGGAAAAACCGGAACCTTGAATGGAGTTCAGTCATTGGTGGGAATATTTCCGAATTCAGATGGTGAATGGATTGCGGTTGCGATCATTACCAATGGGTCGCGCGGAATTCCAGAAAATGATTTGGCAAATTATTTAGGTACTTTGTAGGGTTTTAAACGCAACTTTAAAACAGGTTCCAACAGACGTTGGCAATAAGGCAATACTGGCGTCATGATCATCTAGAATTCCCTTGCTGATCGAAAGTCCGAGCCCTGTGCCTTCGCCGAGAGGTTTGGTGGTAAAGAAAGGCTCGAAGATCTTCTCCCTGATTTTTTCTGGAATGCCCGGACCCGAATCTGCGAGGATGATATAAGCGCCGAGAGTGTCTTCTCCGACATCGATTCTAATCGAGCGCTTTTCTGAAGTCTTCATTGCATCGAGCGCATTGTTGATGAGGTTGATCATGACTTGCTCGATTTCGATTTCATTGCATGCAATCATCGGGTTCGACTTTTCTTCAAAGACGATGCTGGCGCCCGTGCTCGTGGTCTTGTACTCGGTCAGTGAAATAGCCTCTCGGATGATTGGAACCAGAAAATGGCGACCCCTAGGAGTGATTTCGCTCGAACGAGAAAATTTCTTCAGGCCACTGACAATTTTCGCAATTCGATCGCACGATCGTTGAATGCTGGCAATTTTCTCCTGCTGAGCTTCGGTTAAGGTTGCCCCTTTGATCAGGACCGCGCAACCACCATTGATAATGGCAAGCGGGTTATTGATTTCGTGGGCGATTCCGGCCGAAATTTCACCGAGTGATGCCATCTTGGCTGCATAATCGGCTGAGCTAGAAAGTTTTCTCACGAGATCTTCGGATTTCTTTCTCGAGTATTCATAAGCGGCACCGATGGCCAAGCCTACGAAAGAGCCCAGAAAATAGATGACAGCCATATAGAGCGAGTGTTTGTCGCTATGCTGAATAGGTTGCACCCAAGATTGTTGTTCGCCAAAAATAAGGGTAGAGAAGATTGCAGCGTTGATGGCGACCGAAAGGGCGGCGCCGAATTTTCCTATGGCAAATAAGCCAATCAGGGGTGCCATACACAGGATGATGACAGCAGGGGCGCGCATTCCACCGTTTGAAAAGCCACTGATCAGAGCTAGTCCCGAGACGCCCAGCAACAGTAGAATGCCGGAAAACCCTTTCATGCGGGGATTGCGATTCAGAATGGGAACCAACAAGAGTAATGCCGCACAAAGAAAGAACTTGGCGAGTGTTGAAGGAATGATGGCTGCAATTAAGTGTCTGATGATGATGCCAACGAAAGCGAGACTGCCCAGCCAAAAGCCTGTAGCAGAGACTACATGTTGTCTAAAAACTTCGGATTCTGTAGGTCCTTCGAATTTTGGATTTTTCATAGTGTTGCCAATACCTTAAATTAATACTATGGATTTTATGAAGATTGGTAAAGGGCGTTTGTTTAATGACGGTGTAAAGTGAGCGTAACTCATCGCCAGCGGGCGAGGGTTTCTGATAAGGTGATTGCATGCATCTACGATTGGTCGCGGCTGGAGCCGAATTTGCAGAGCTTTTTTTTGAGTGGCGTCATGAAGCCGAAACCGTGCGATTTAACCCCATGAAAAACGCAAGTGTCGCAGAATTACGTGAGCGGTTGTCGGCAGCAGGAACCGATCTGACCGCGATCGATCTTTATGAATCTTTTTTCTGGATGATTCAGGTCGACGGGGTGCTCGCCGGTCATGTTAGTCTGAACAACGTAAACAAGATGATGAAAACCTCCGAGATCGGTTACGGGGTGGCATCCGAATTTCGCGGAAAAGGTGTGGCAACTCGAGCGGTGCATTTGTTAGCTGAACGGTTTTTTGCGGGAACAGACTATCGAAAGTTGATTGCTTTTGTTCATGAGGGCAATATTTCGTCGCACAAGGTGCTCGAGAAGATCGGATTTAAAGCCGAAGGGCTCTTAAGAGAGCAGTTTTTGATTCAAGGAGCTCCGGCAAACGAGGTAGTTTACGGATTACTCAGGCGCGACCTGAAGGAGCGAATGTGAATTCCATCCGGCTTGCCAAAATGACTGAACCGCAATTCGAAAGCTTTGTTGAATCGAGCAATGCGGATTACGCCCGTGAATCGCCGCTTTATCGTGATCTGCCTTTTGCAGAGGCCCTCGAATTCGTCATCAAGGAATTTTATACCCGTACCGCGCCCGAAGGATTGAATACGCCCGGTCATCATTTTATTGCGATCATGAACGGCACCGAGCAAGTGGGGTACCTGCATCTCAGTGAAAAGCCGGTGGGCACCAAAATTCTGTTTGCATGGGATTTCGCAATTCATCCTGAACATCAGAAAAAAGGTTACGGCAAGACTGCAATGCTGCTTGCTCAAAAACATTTTTCTGATCTGGGCTACACAAAAGTAATATTGAATGTATTTGCCGAAAATGCAGGGGCAATCAAGCTCTATGAGGCTTTTGGATTTAAAGTTACCCAATTTAATATGGAGCGAGTAATTTAATGGCTGGCAGCGAAAAAACCACTCGACTCGTCTACTCATCCGATCCCGAAATGAATCGTAAATGCCCGAAATGCAAAGAAGTGGTTTCGGAGTGTACGTGTGTGCCTGAGGTCGACCCGAAGTCTTACAAATTCATCGCCGTACTGAGAATCGAAAAACAAGGACGTGGCGGCAAGACGGTTACGGTCATTGATCGCTTGCCAAAAAACGAGATTTTTTTAAAGGAACTGACGAAAGAGCTTAAAAACAAATGCGGTTCTGGCGGCACTTATTTAACCAGCGGCGTAGAGGGCGTGATCGAAATTCAGGGCGACAAACGCGATATGATCAAAACGGTGCTGACGAAGCGGTCAATTTCATTCAAGGGATGAGCTCATTGTTTTCTATCGTGCGGGTCAGACTCTCGACCGGCGCCGGGGTAGGAATATCCTTACTGATGTTTCCGCCGAGTTCACGGGCTTTTTCGATCGACTTTTGAATGCTTTGGTTTCCGTTCCAGGATTTATCAATGGCTTCGTTCCAGGCACGGGCCGCCTGATCGAGCCCCCCTTGTACGCGACCCAAGCGTTTTACGAACAGCTCGAGACGATTGCCCAGATCGTCGACCACTTTCGAGAGTTCCATGGCTTGCTCTGATAATCGGTGCTGTTTCCAGCCGTGGGCGATGAGCATGATGAGTGGTAAAATGGTAGCGGGAGATGCTAGAAACACCTTTCGATCCATGGCCCATTTAAAGAGGTCTTGGTCGATGTCAAATGCTGCACGAATTGCTGCTTCGGATGGCACAAAGAGAACCACATAAGGAACCGAGTGGCTGACGTACTTTTGGTATTCCTTGCCCGAGAGATCGAGAATGCGGGTGCGGAGTCTTTTTACAAAATCCAAATGCAATTGCTGGCGAGCTTGTTCGGTTGGTACTCCTTCGCTTTCTAGGTAGCTGTCGAAAATCGAAGCTTTCGAATCAATGACCAGGTGCTGGCCACTTTGCGGAAGGTTGATGACGAAATCGGGTTTGAGTGAATTGCCCTCGTCGCCGAGTGTGTGAGATTGCTCTTCGAAGTCGATGCCCTGAACGAGATCGCTTTGTGAAAGGATGTTGCGAAGTACAAGCTCGCCCCAGCGGCCTCGCACGCTCTGCGAAGTGGTCAATGCCGATTTAAGGCGTTCGGTTTCGAAAATGAGCTTTTGCTCTTGTTGAGAAATCGTCTGAATCTGCTTTTCGATTTTCGCATACTGATCGGAACGCTCGCGCTCGAATAGTTGAATTTTCTCGCCTGTTACTTTCAGGCTATTCTTGATTTCGTCGAAGCTCTGGTTGAACTCTTGTTTTTTCTTATCGAGATCATGCAGATTTTCGTTTTTGAGTGTCTTTACCTGGGTTTCTAAATTTTTAGTAAGGACATCCTGGGCGAGGAGGGTAAATTGTTCCTTGATTTTTAGCTCGCTCAAGCCGTTTTCGCGAATGCGTTCTTCCATCATTTCGCGTTGTTGTTTGAGTTGCACCCGAAAGAGAAAGTAGATCAATGCTGCGCCAGCGGCAAAGCCAAGAAAAAAGACAATCAGGGTGTTTAGGCTGCTCATGAACGTACTCCTCGAGACCGGTTAGACTGGATGCTAGTTGTAATTCAACGGCTCTACGAATTGTAGGTCAGGCTCGATTTTTTGACAATAGCTTCGTGTGAACGGCTTCTCTAGTCTACGGGCTACTTTTTTCTTCAGCTTTGGATCAAGTTTAGGGAGGCCATAGAGTTCCTGATAGATTTGAAGTGCCATCTCACGCGAGTTCAGGAGGTCTTGGCAGGCAGCCAGAAAATACCGGCAAACGTTGGTATGGTGGGGGCTCATTTTGTATTTCAGGGCAGTCGCGAAGCATTCTTGCGCGGGTTTGAACTGATGGTGCAAAAGCTCGAAATACCCCCGCTGCATCCATACGTGCGGATCGGCTGGGTCTTCGTCCGTGGCTTGAATGAGAAACGCAAGCGCAAGCTCGGCTGCAGCCGCCGTTCCTTGGCCTTTAACCTGCCATTCTGCATAGGCTTGGTGATAGGCATGAACCGCAGCGTAGAATTTTTCGGTATAGCGATAAGACGGATAGATCAGCTCTGGGTTGGCCACCGCTTCTGAGACTTGGTTCCAATCTACAGGAATTTTTACAAAGGGACCAAGGCCGGTCGGACTCTCGAGCCTGCTCGATAAGTACACGCATTGATGGGCGGAATCCATGAGTATGCTTTGAATCGTGGTAACCACGCTGATGTTATTACCGAACGCGCGGGTCTCTTTGGTTTCGTGGTCGAAGTGCGACGAAAGCGCGTTTAGGGCGTCCTCGATTTTAGGATGAGAATCCAAACTTGATAGAAGCTCTTTCATCGTGGCCTTGCGCGAACGCACATCTTCTAGAAATGAACCACTGAAGTAGATTTCGTTTTTCTTGAATTCGGGAGTAAAAAATCCGTTTGCATGCGAAAGAATGGTCTGGTGGTCGCCTGTTTTTTCCGCCAGGTTTACCGAAATTTTACCGTCATTCAATTCGAGAGTGGCAAAGCGGTTTTCTTTAAAGCTGGCAAGATTGATTGCCCACGAGCCAATGGTCTTAAACCGTTTGCAGATTTGAATGGCATCTTCGAAACTTCGGGCCTTTTCGAGAATGTCTTCGCCCAGAAAGAAAATCGGAATGCCGGTCATGCTATTCTTTTTCGAAAAATGGGCATGCAGTGAAAACGCAATGCCCGATTCGTTCCAGCCGGTCAGGCCCGGGGTATGAATGCCGAGAGAGCTCATCGAGATGTATTTTTGCGAACCCGCTTCAGTGGGCTCGTGATAGAAAATGGTGGGCCATTTTTCCCAAAAACCTGCGGCCGGATAATCGAGATTTCGAAGAAAGAGCGACTCGCCATTGTTCTCGAGAATGCCGCTCGTGCAGCCTGGTAACCCGGTCAGAAAGTATTGTTGCATGTGTTCGTTCGCCATTCCGGCGAGCATCATCAATAGATCGGGCTGAAAAAGCGATAGCCAAAGAACGCGCTCCGAAAAACGCGAGGCTTTGACGAACGGGCGTAAGCGCCTTTTGTATTCTTTCGGAAGCTTGGTAAATTGGCGAAGCACAAACGCTTCATAGAATTTCTCAACGATTGGGCTAAAGGCGCGGGCTTTTCCGGAGGCGCGCCTGATCAGGGATTGGTTCTTGGTCGAAAGCGGATTTAACGCCAATTGCGCCCGCTCCTCAGCACTGAGTGCCGCCAGGATCCTTCCGTGTTGGGTGGCGCGCTCGTCAGAACTGCCGACTAGGCGGATTAAACGAATGCCATGAACCATCTTGATGTTCGAAGTAGTAATCTCAGGAGACATAACCTTGATTATGGCAAAAAATACGTTGTTATTCTAATGTAATGCTTCCAAAATGAAGAAAATGGCGTCTGTAGATTTTTTCAAAAGCCTTCGCAATGAACGTCACCAGTTTTACCTGGTGGTGTGTGAGCAATCCGATGCCGATACCGGAAAATACGTCTGCGGTGGCGGGCTTGATCTCGGCCTTAACGATGCTGGCATGGAAGAGGCCAAGAAGCTGGCTCGCAGGTTTAAGAAAAATCCGCTGAAGCTCAAACGCATGATCAGTTGTCCTGAGCTTCGGACCATTCAGATGGCCGATATCTTACACGACGAAATGCGGTTAAAACTTGCCCTTTGGCGCGAATTTGCCGATCAGTTCATGGGTGAATACGAAGGTAAACCTCTTTCGCCTTCGATGGATTTTTCATCTCCGCCGAGCGGCGAGACCCTCGAGTCCTTTACTCTTCGAGTGCGTTTGGGGCTCGAGCGCCTTCTGAAAGAGAAAGATTTGATTCTGTTGGTCACCCATCTTCGGGTGGCAAAAGTAATTTTTAAACTGATGCAAATCGAACCTTCGATTGCGGCGGCCGGCAAGATGTTTGCGGTGGATTGGCCTGAAGGCGAAGGAATTGCTCACGCTCGCGAAGTTTAATAAACAACGGTTAAGATCTCTTGCGACGCGCTGCGTTAATATTAAGTTGTAAATTCAATTTGAGTTTGTTCGCTCGATATGATGATCTCCCCTTCTAATAGGGGGAAATATGAAATACTTATTAACTAGCGTAAGTGTAATGGCAGTAGTGGCAGGTCTTTTTATCACCGAGGCACGTGCGGATCTTCAATTTGATTCCGACGTTGAACCGGCACTCAAGAATCAGATTTTGGCAGATCTTCAGTTCATGGGGTCGATCACGTCGACGCATTCGACGGCGCTTCATCAACAGATTTTTGGTCAGGTAAACGGTGCGGATTACACCAAGTGGTTCGAAGCCCGGGTATTTACCGTAGGCAAGCAGGATTGCGGAAGTTCGATTGCGGTTGCCTGTGTTGATCCGAGTTACGAAAACAAGATTTGGATGACTGAGAACTACACCAAGTTCGATCATCCACAAATTGCTCGTTTGTCGGTAGTGTATCACGAAGCCCGTCACACCGAGAGTGAGCACGGAAACTGGGGGCACGCCACTTGTCCGACTCCGTTCCTGGATGATCACGGAAATCCTGTGACCAGCATCTGGACAGGCGCACAGCTCGCAGGCGAAGCCGCTTGTGACGTCACTCCGTTCGGTTCTTACGGAAGCCAAACTATTTTGTTAAAAAATATTGCGTTGAATTGCTCGAACTGTAATTCAAAAGTAAAGGCAGACGCCGATATTTTTGCAACCGACCAATTGGGCCGTATCATCGATGCCAATGCTAAAAATCAAATGAAACGCGATTTCGGTCTGGCTCGCGAAGAAATGAATATTGCGATCTAAAATCATGACCAAAAAGATCTGGATGGGTTCTGCATTGCTGTTGGTGATACTTTTGGGGGCCGCGATCGGATTTCGCGATCAAAAACAGAATCATCCAAAAAAAGAGGCATCCGATCTGGTTTCTCAGTATGTAGAAGGAATGGAGACGCCACCTCCGGTGGTGTCTCCATCTCCGTTACCCGAGCATCCGGCAATGGAATCCAAACTGAGTGACGAGGATCAAAAGAAGTTTACGATTCTAAAAGAGATTCTTAAGACCAAGAACGATAACGACCCGCGCTTTGATCGCGAACTTTTGCATTTAAGCCCCGAGCTTAAAAAAATGGTCGAACACTTTTACGGCGACGTAAAACCTGAGTTAAGAAATGAACGGGGCACGGTGGTGTTTTTGATTGGTCGCGATCTGAATAGCCAAGATGATGTTAATTTTCTGAAAGACGTCATGATGGAAAAACCTTGTATGAGCCTCGCTGATTGCAGCAAAGCCGAAACAGGGGGTGGGGCAGAAGCGCATCTCGATGCCATCAATGAAACCACCGCGAACTATCCACAACTGATGGCGCTTAGGCAATTGCTCATCGCCTATCAAAAATCTGCAAATGGAACGGGACAGGCCGCAATCGCTGAATCGATCGCGCATGCGCTTCAGGCGGCGGCTCATTCGCCCAATCCACGGGTAGCCCGCGAAGCACAAAAGGTAACTCACTAAGGTCGGGCCCACCTTTTGGTTCAGGTCTGCGTTAAAAGTGAATCGTGCCGACTAGCAAAAATTTGGCAAGCGTTTGCCCGGTATCATCGGCGGTGCCCGAGATATGGGTTAGATGAAGGCTTGGACCGAGCGAGAAGAAGTCATCCAGAAACAGTTCATAGCCAAAATTAAGTCCAAAATCAAATGGGTTATTGCTCGTAATCACCGTGGTGGTTACGACGGTTCCGGTTGTTCCATCGACTGTGGTTTGAAGGGTGGGGGTGCTTCGGTGGGCAAAGCCGATTTCGGGTCCGAAATAGAATCCACTGCCGCCGACTTTGGTAAATAAGAACTCGAGCATCATTTCGTTCATCGTGGTCGCATAGCCAGGAGTGTTTACGTCTGTATAATCGCTGTGGGTAAAATCAAACGCCATCGCGAATTTTGCGAAGTTGTTTACTTGCGCGATGTTCAGTCCCAAGCGACCGCCGTAATTAAATCTTAAGGTCATGCCGACGCCTGCGGTGTTGTTCAGCGGAAAGAGGCCGCCTAATTCGCCGGCGAGCCAAACCTTCGCTTGCGTGCCGTAACTTTTTTGTTCGTCAGAAGAATTCGAAGGCGTGTCGTACTCGGTGCTTTGAATCTGATCGCGCTGGTAGCGCACCTTCGTGCCGTTTAAGAATTGAATGTCGACATGCAAAGGATTGTCGCTCTGAATCTTGCCGTCAATGACCTCGCCCGATTTTAGGATAACCTGGTCGAGGGCGTAGGCGCTTGGCAAAATGGGTAGAAGACAAAGGGCCAGGGTGCAGAGTTTTAAGAGGTTCATCGGTAATTCCTTTGCAGGCATTTAACTGCACCTGTGAACGAAAATCAAGAAGTCCGCGAACAGTGGGCCGGTTAAACTATTCTAGTTTAATAACAAGGTCTTATTGCACCTTTTGGCTGGTTTCCTTTTGCCATGAGTAGATCACTTTATCTGATAACTATTTGAAATCGCTCGGGCGTCGCATGGCATCAGGCTTGCGATAGAGAGGTGCAGAGAGGCTGAGTAGCGGCGAGACGGAGTTTAAATCGAATCCCGGATAGTTGGATTCTCTCAATAAAAGAAAGGCTAGATACCAGGATTAAATCGGGTTCTAGCCTTCTTCGTTTTAAAATAGGCCCATGATGAAAGGACCACGCCGACTCCGAGGGCGAGGAGCATCAAGGGGCGCAGTTTTGGGCCGCGGCCACGCGAAACCTTTCTAGGTAAGACCGAGGCGAGCATTGCCTTGGTTTTCTCGGCGTTGATCTCGTCAGCTAGCCGCGAGTAATGCATGGACGAATAATCCGTCTCAACGGCGCTTAGGTACCCGTTTGGAACGTGCATGGTCTTAAAATTATGCTTTTTATGTCTATTTCTCATGTTGAATAAAAGAGCAAAAACAGTGCCGAACCCAGGAGATGGGACAAGAAGTTGCAAAGTCACATTTCGATTCAAAGTATGTTACAATGAACCCATGGGGCCGTCCCGGTTTCGACGGGAAAGTTGAAGTCCTTCATGCATGTCGAGGTTGCTATCCGGCCTCGTTAAATAGATAGCAAAATGTAATTGATACCAATTACGCATACGCTGCTTAATTAATTAAGCAACCGAAGTTGTAGTCTAAGTCCTCGGGGCTACAAACTTCGTCATTTAGAGGGCTGGTCAGACGTGCTTCATTGACGTGCGGATGACGAGAAAAGGTCAATGGGGGACGAGTGTAGCCGGTCACGGGGCGCCTCTCGTTCAATCTAAAGCTGTGAATAAACATGTAGACTGGGGCGATGGATCTTTTTCGGACGTGGGTTCAATTCCCACCGGCTCCACCAAAATTGAACAACAGACGCACTCTCGGACAATTTCTTCGAGGGTGCGTTTTTTTTAAGAAGACTAGCCTGAATGAATAAAAACCTGAGCGCGTTATTAAAGGGTAAGCAGCAGATCATCTGGGATTGGAACGGAACGATACTGAATGACGTGGATCATGCCGTTAAAACAATGAATGCCCTTCTAGCAGAACACTCTCTTCCGAGTCTCGACCGGAGCCGATATCAACAAGTGTTCGAGTTTCCGGTAATTCGCTATTATGAGGCTTTGGGATTCGATTTCGAGAAAGAGACTTTTCAGAGCCTCTGCCATCGCATCGTCGATAAATTTATGGGAGGAGTGTCCGAACTTCCGCTCATTGATGGCATCGAGCAACTTCTTAACGATCTTCACGCCTCGGGTTTAAAGCAATCCATTCTATCTGCTACCGACCAAGCTAATCTAGAATCCATGGTTGCTCATTTTAAGCTCGGTGATCTGTTCACTCATGTCTTTGGTATCAACAATAAGCTCGCTCACTCCAAGATAGACCGCGGTCGTGAGCTCATGAGTCTTTCCGAAATCGACCCAAAGAATACTGTGATTATTGGCGACACTCTCCATGACTTGGAGGTCGCAAATGAACTGGGCGTCGACGCGATTCTGGTCGGACATGGACACCAATGCCCGATCAAACTGGCAAAAGTTCACCATTGCGTGATTGAAGCTTTACGGTAAGCGATCCTTCTTTACGTGAGAATTGAACGAGAATTTTCAGCCTCGATGAACTTTGATTCGTATGGAGATGAAGGGCAATTCCCACCGAATCTCAAATTAAGGCGAAATCTTAAAGATCTGCGTGCTTGTTCCACCGCCTTGACCGGTAACGTAGATGACGTTCGATGGAGCGAGTGAGATATAATCGGATTGAATCGAAGCAACGACATACGCGTAGCCAGGAACTCCCGAGAATCCGTAATAAGTGCCGGCAGTATTTACCACCATCACGACACCTGCTGTACTCGCGAGGAATACATTGCTATGCGAATCTACTGAAATTCCCCACGCAAAGAAACGAGCGCTTGGCCCAGGAATCGCCCAATGCGGCCCCAGATTGGGTGAAGAGGTGGTTCCGTTACCGACAATCGTGTAGATGTTGCCAGCGGTCATGCTTCTTCCGAAGTAAGTGCCTGAAGTTCCTACGGCCATTCGTACTGTCCAATTTCCTGAATCGGTAATGTAGATATTGTTCAAGCTATCAACAGCCACTGTCGATGGATTTCTGAGTAATGCACTGGTAGAAGGACCGCCGTCTCCCGCGTATCCTCCGTAAACACTGTAGTATCCTACGACTGTCGAGATGATTCCGCCTGGAGTTACTTTGCGAACCATACGATTGCCATCAACGATATAGAGATTTCCGCTGGCATCGAAGGCAAGGCCATCTGGGTTATAAATCTTTGCACTGGTTGCAGGGCCGCCATCCCCCGAAAACCCAGACGATCCCGGAGTTCCGGCAATCGTAGAAATGACTCCGCTGGTATTCACTTTGCGAACTACTTGGTTTCCGGGATCGCTAATAAAAAGATTTCCCGATGAGTCGATAGCCAAGCCTACCGGGCCACCCAATAGGGCACTGGTTGCAGGACCGCCATCACCCGAAAAGCCATGTACGCCAGGGGTACCTGCAATCGTGCTGATGATTCCGGCAGGACTGACTTTGCGAACCACGTAGTTATCCCGATCGGCAATATAGAGATTACCCGCAGAATCGATTGCGTTTCCGTAAGGACTACTTAGCCCCGCGCTGAGTGCGGCTCCGCCATCACCCGAAAAACTAGGAGTACCATTACCAGCGAAAATCGACGCTGTAGCGGTACTGTTAAAATAAACTGATGAAACGACGCCCGTACCGGTTCCTGTTCCTGTGCCTGTTCCGGTACCTGTCCCAGTTCCAGTGCCTGTGCCCGTACCAGTGCCAGTGCCAGTTCCGGTACCAGTGCCTGTTCCAGTGCCCGTACTGACACTCGAACCGGTGGAGTTGCTGAGGAGTATTGCATCTGATTGAGTTTGAAGGTTAACAAATTGAGCTGCGGTGTATTCGTGTGATCCGCAGTTTTGAAAAATGCAAAACACGAGCAACATCGTCATTGCGCTCGCAAGGAAGCGTTTTTTTCTTCTGAATTTTCGGAAAAGAACTTTCAGTCTGATTTTTCTCACGATATCCCCAGAGCGAAGGTGTTGGTCCTCTCGCTTTTTCCCCTAGGTTCTATTTTACCGCAAGTTAATTGATAATTATAGTCAAGTATTTATGTTATTTTTATTCATAATTACAATTACTTAGGCGATAGTGCTCGCGGAAATGTGATGTTGTGCCCTTTATTGCCAAGCTAAATTATTAAACAAATGTAATGTGACACTTGGTACACAGGATAGGAGGCTTTATAGTTCGAGTAGGCCTAAAATCTTGCCTGATCGAAAACCGCGCTGGCGCATGACGATGTAAAACTTTTGATAAAGAGATTTAAACTCATGGCTCACGAAAAGCGTTTTTGATTCTAATTCTCGTTCTGCTCCGACTCTTGGAATCGCCACGAGTGAATCGGTTTCTAGAGCTAATAGCCTGAGTAACGCAATGTCGTCGATATATCCTTTAATGGTCGGGGTCATTTTATGGCTTTTAAAAAAGGATTCGATCTCTGAAGTCGCAGGATTGCTTTTTGCAGGTAGGTAGATTCCTTGGTTTAGAAGTCGATCTGATAAACTCGTGCGGCCCATTTTCTTTCTCGATACCAAGCACATTCTTTCTCGAGCAACTTGTCTTTGGATCAATGGTTCATCCTCTGAATGAGGATAAGGCACATCACATAGGATTGCGTCTAAGTGAAACCCAAGTAGCCGGGTCAGTAGGGTATTCGGGTCGCCAATATCGATACTCAGCTCGAAAGACTTGTTTTCGATGATCGGTCTGAGGAGTCTGAGTTGTAAGTTCTTGGAGAGACTCCCCATTGCGCCCACTTTCACCGAGGAATGGAGGCCTCCTTCTTTCAATCCGTCGACTAATTCTTTGCCTTGTCTAAAAATCTCTTCGGCTTGTAAAAAAACAGTTTGCCCTACCTCAGTGAGCACTAGTTTTTTTGATGTGGCTCGGATGATCAGTTTTTTACCTAAGAAGTCTTCGAGCTGAGAAACCTGCGAGCTCACCGCAGATTGAGCAACTCGAAGCTTGATCGACGCTTTCGTGAAGCTTTGTTCTTTGGCGACGGTCCAAAAATAGTAGAGGTGATGGTAATTCAGCCATTCCATACGGTCTAACTTTATCTATTTTTCAGATAAGTTTCAAACATTTCATCTATTTTTAAAATTTCTACCCACGAGCGATCTTGGACTCATGGAAATTTTGCGCACCAATCTGTTGTCGCCCATTGTTTTGGCCTTTGCATTAGGCCTTTTTACTAAATTAGTTAAAAGTGAACTGAGTCTACCTAAAGATCTCTATGGCTCGCTTTCGATTTATCTGCTCTTGGCCCTCGGGCTAAAAGGAGGTGTCGAACTCTCTGAAAGTACGCTTCAGGCGATCGCTTTTCCTGCCTTGGCGACGATTGCCTTAGGTTGTATCACGCCCATCAGTGCCTATTTGGCGATGCGAAAGCTGGGCAAATTTGATGCGGTAAACGCAGCGGGATTGGCAGCTCATTATGGATCAGTTTCGGCAGTTACCTTCATTGCGGCAAACCAGTTTGTAACGAGTCTCGGCAACACCGCTGAAGGCTTCATGCCTACTTTGGTGACCTTACTCGAAAGCCCAGGAATTCTGATTGCTTTAGCAATAGGGGCCCTGAAGAGGGATCGAGTTCTTGTAGCGAGCGGGGCTTTGGGTGCGAAGTCCTTAGGGGCGGTTTTTCATGAAATCTTCACGTCTCGGTCGATGATGCTTTTGGTAGGAGGTTTGTTCATTGGATTTCTTGCGGGCGCAAAGGCATACGAGCCGGTAAAGCCATTTTTCGAAACCGGCTTCAAGGGTGCTCTCGTTTTATTCCTTCTCGAAATGGGAATTGTTGCCGGTGCGAGGCTGAATGATCTTCGGAGAGTAGGAGGCTGGCTTATTTCACTGGGTATTTTGCTACCGATCCTCCATGGCACATTGCTCCATTCGTCAGTATGCGATAAAATCAATTTTATCACTCTTTTATAAAATGATTCAACAATTCGAATGCATTGTCACTATTGATTATTACTTTTTTATTATTAATCAGGTAAGTGGGAGTGCCTGCCAAATGGTGGTACCGGACGAGTTCGTTGGTTCTTTTGATTTCTGACAGGGTTTCTGGGGCGTCTAAGCAGGAGTTGAATTTCTTAAGATCAAGTCCGATCTCTTTTGCAATGGTGACGGGGCTTTGCTCGGTTAACGCCGGTTCCTCAAAGGCTTTCTGGTGATACTTCCAGAATAGGCTGTTGTCTTGCTTCTTGGCGCAATACGCGCCTCTTGCAATCTTGCCGCTGACCCCGTCATCTCGGATTGCAGTGTTGATTTGCACGAAATGAATTTGGGAGCCAAATTTGCGTAAAATCTTGGCAATGACGGGAGTGTTGTCCTTGCTGACGCTGCATGTATAGTCCGAGATTTGAGTGATAGTTATCTTGGCATCTTTAGGGCCCTGGCTCGGAAACTGCGAAAGGTCTAATTTTGTTTCTTGGGCTACCGGAGTAGGGATGAGTAGTTTATAGCCTTGTTCATTTTGAAGTGTGTAGAGATGTGCATTTAAGTTCACATTGTAAAAATGATCTTGCTGTTCTTTGATCATTTTGCCTTTTAACTCTTGCCAGGAGTAGCTTTCAGGTAGGTTCTTTTTATTTTTTTCAAAAAAATCATTTATTTTTTGAATCATCGAATCATTTCTTAATAAAACTTCCTTAAGATCGGAAATCGCTGTTTTT
>CAIKYX010000167.1 GCA_903831745.1 Oligoflexia bacterium | reverse complement strand
TGTGCTGTCCGAGCTCGTTCGTCACAGTTAGGGCATGAAATTAAGATAGGTTGATGTGACGATTGAAGGTAAAAACGGCTGAAATCATTGAATTAACTCCTGGGTTTAAGGAGCACTTAAACCATGTTAAAAAGGAGCAGCCATGCAAAAGCCCGTAGAAGTAAAAAAGCAAAGAACCCGTCGCCCACCCGAAATGATCGCAGAGTTGATCATGGAGGCAGAACGCAATCAGAACCAGGCGGCCATCTGCAGACGAGAAAACATTCAACCGAATCTGTTTTCTCGTTGGAAGACAAAGTTCAAAGAGGCCGGTGTCGAGGGACTGAAAAGCTTAAAGCGCGGCAGAAAACCGAGAGTAGATCCGAAGATGGCGAATCTGGAAAAAGAACTCGAGCGCGTGAAGGCAGCCTTCATCGATCAAAGTGTCGAGCTTCAGTTGCTGAAAAAAAGCGTGAGTTCGGGTTATATGGAGACCTGAGCGGTCTGCACCTGTCGAAACAAAAGCGCGAAGCGTTGCTTGCAGAAATAAAACTGGCAATTGCAAAGGGCGAGACGGTTGCAGCTATCTGCAAGGCGCTCGAGATCAGCACGAGAGCCTATTACCGCTGGGCAAGTGGCGAGGCGAATAAAGAATGCCACGGAGGTGGTGGCGGTCACAATAAAATCACCCCACTTGAAGAAAAACGTGTGGTTGCATTTGCGCAGACACACCCATCATTCCGATGTCGACGAATCGCCTATGAACTAGAACGGAAATCCACTGTTTTTATAGGTAAAACGAAGGTCGCTGAAATCCTGAAAAAACACGGACTCAATCACGAGTTTGTAAGAAAGCCAAAAGAGGAAAAAAAGATTCCTGCAGAAATGCTGCTGCATGAACCTTGGAGAAAAAACTTACTCTGGGGCATGGACTGGACGTACCTGAAAATTGCAGGCAAGTTCTGGTTCCTGCTTTTAATCATCGACTGGTATTCGAGGAAAATTTTAAGTTTTGGGTTGTTTCCAGAAATTACGAAATTCCAAGTTGTGGCGGTAGTGACTGAAGCGGTTGCAATTGAACGAATCGATGAACTGGGACCTGAACAACTTAAACCACGCTTGGTAGCCGACCACGGCTCAGCTAATATCGCCAGATACACTCGCACCAACATCGAGGTTCAAGGACTTGATCTTTGGTTGTCCGGAATTGGCAGACCCACTGGAAATGCCCGTACAGAGCGTGTAATGGGCACAATGAAGCGTGAGGAGATTGATCTTCAAGATGAGTACAGTTCAGAGGAAGAAGGGCTAAGGAGGATTACTGCGACCGTCAACGATTACAATTTTTTCCGCCCAAACCAAGGGAATGGCGGCTTCGCTCCGAACTCAGTTCATCACATCGGACGCTACGTACTCACCCAAAGAAGAAAGGAGGCTAGACAATTTACTCGAGATAAGAGAAGAAAACATTGGACCCAAGAGTTTGAGAATGGTTCAGCGGAACCTATCTAAATTAAACCCTCAAACTGTGACACCCGTGCTCGGACAGGACAATCGCCGATAGACATAGATTTTCCCTCGCATTAAAGTCTATTCCCTCTTCAATGATGAGTATATATAAATAAAGGTTTATTAAAGAATTGACATCGCAGTGCAGCGAAAGTCGTTTCAGGCTTTTCGTTTGGTTTTTGTTTATAAAACGATGGAAGGTCGGTAAGGTGCTAGATATTCTGTCCCTTAAACCAGTTATTTTAAGCCTATGAAATTCATACAACCGATTGCGTTACCTAAAATCTTCACGACTCCAGGGTTGAATGGAGAGGGGTTCAATATTATCCCGAATTTTTATCTCAGGCTCCTAATCTGGCTTCACTTTCTCTGCTTTCGAGCGCTAGTTCGAATCGACAGGCGGAGTTTCTGGCGGGGCGTTACTGTGCAGAACGGGCTTTACGAGAGGCTGGCTGGTTAGCCGAGGGGCCTTTGGCCCAGAATGAAGATCGAAGTCCTGCCTGGCCTAAGGGATATATCGGCTCGATTACTCATTCGGGTGTCCACGCGGGCAATCATAGTTATTCGGTAGTTTCGAAGAATGACTTCTGCCAAGGAGTGGGAATCGATTCCGAAAATTTTAGAGCCCGAAGTTCTGCCCTCGTAGCGGTCGAGAAAAAGATCCTGACCGTGGCGGAGATTGGGGTAATAACCGGTTTTTTTCCGGCTCGAGAAATGATGGTCGCGCTCGGGTTTACAGTAAAAGAAAGTATCTACAAATGTTTTCGTCCATTGCTCGAAAAATCGTTTTACTTTAACGACATCGAGATTTTTGAAGTGAACTTGTCTGAATGTAAAGTTAAGTGGAAGCCAACAGTTGACTTGGGAATGGGGTACAATCCGGGCTTCTCTTGCGAAAGTGCTTTCGAGTTCGCGGGTGATTGGGCGCATGCCCTTACATTATTGGGTTCGACTGAATATTAATCTTTTGCCCTGTTATTGCGTTTTTTAGTCAATTTTATCTTTGATTGAATTTCATTGAGGCAGTCTAGACGAGAATTTAGTTGGATAAAATGGGCCTTTTTGGCAGCTTCTTACTATGTTTAAAACTACTGCGTTGGTGTCTTCGTTGTTATTGGGCCTCACTTCGTCTTTTGGTCAGATGGTTACCAAAATCGATTCATTTTCTCCCTCCGGGCAAATTCCAATTGCGAACCAAGTGCACGTTCAATTCTCGGAGTTCATGTTTGCACTGGGAGCTACGGCTGAAGATCCGATGGCTTCAGAATGTCTTAAAAATGGCAAAGGACGGTGGCTGAATCCTAAAGAGTGGGTTTTTGATTTTGCAGCACCCCTTCCTCCTCATACCGAATGTTCTTTTGAATTAATAAAAGGCCTAAAGTCACTGAAGGGTTTTCCGGTGATGTCGAGTGCTCCCTTTCGATTCAAGATCACCCCAGCGATGCTCGCGGAAACCAGACCTAATGCCGAAAGTTGGGAATCAGTTCAACGACGTCAGTGGGGCGAAACCGATCCGGACCAGGTATTCCTGTTTAATTTCGACCAGGAGATTCAAAAGAAAGAAATTGAAGACCGGTTTTATTTTACAGTCGAGGGCCAGCACGACGAGATCAAAGTCAAAGTATTGGATTCCGCAGTGCTCAAGAAGCTGAAGAGCGAAGGGCATCTATGGATGAATCAGACTCCGCACCATCCTTGGTTTGTGGTAAAACCAGTCCTTGATTTTCCGAACACTCCTGCAATGGTCATTACGCTCCACGATCGACTCGAGAATTCGGATAAGTATTTTTTAACCCGAAAGTCTTTTTCGGCAGACTTTACCTGCACAAGAGAGAATGCCGGTGCGCCCTGTTCTCCGTTCAGTCAGGCCGAGCTCTATTTTAATGCGCCGGTTGCGCGCGGGGATTTGCTGAAGATCAAAGTAATCGGACCGAACGGCGTTCAAAAGCCGATCGAACTCTCAAAAAGCGATGAGACGGTACAGTCTCACGAAGACCGGATTTTCATCAAGCCACCGTTTGCCGGAAAAGCGACTTATAAAATCGTCATTCCCACTGGCCTGAAAGACATGCATGGTAGGAGTCTGGTCAATGCCTCGAGTTTTCCACTCAGTTTCGATACGGACGGGTTACCTGCCATTGCCAAATTTCCGGGCCGTTTCGGGATACTCGAAGCGGAAAACGCTCAGCTTCCGATCACGGTTCGTAATATCGAAAAGACAATTGCGATCAAAAGCGCAGATTTGATTCAGTATCGCTCTCCCGAGCATGCGCCGGCAATTTTGAATTGGATTAAACGGGTAGAGGAGCAGGAATACCATTACTCTTCTGAAGCTCATGTTCGGGCAAACGGAAAGGCAAATGACTATCAGTCTGTGCTCGAATCTTATCCGGATGAGACAAAGGGCAAAACCGCGCGAACCAAGTTGCCTACTGCCGATTTGAAGAACGATGCCGAAGTCGTAGGTATTCCGATGCAAAAGAAGGGCTTCTTTGTTGTAGAGGCAGAGAGCACCATTCTGGGCAAGCGACTCATGGATCGCGAGACTCCTCTTTACACGAGTACTGCTGTGCTCGTCACCAACTTGGGAGTCCATTTTAAATGGGGACAAGGCGGGCCTTCACTTGCCTGGGTGACTGATCTTTCTAGTGGTAAGCCGATTTCAGGCGCGGATATTACCGTAGAGGCTTGCGATGGAAAAGTATTAGGAAAGGGCGTGACTGATCATGACGGCACCTTGAGTTTAACCGTTTGGTCGAGGCAGGAGTTGGCGAATCAACACCATTCCTGTGAATGGGAATACTCGGGCGGAGTCAGTCTGATGGTTTTAGCCCATAAGGATGACGACTTCAGTTTTACGACCGACGAATGGAGGCGAGGAATCGAGCCCTGGAGATTTCGAATCAAACCGGGGTCGAGCGATCCGATTTCAGCCCATACTGTTTTGGCGCGGGATTATCTGAAGCCCGGACAAACGGTCGATTTGAAGCACTATTATCGTGAGTTTCATTGGCAAGGTTTTACGGTTCCGAAGCGCTTGCCGAGTTTTGCAGTCATCAGGCATCTGGGAAGTGATGAATCCTGGTCTATTCCGGTGAAATTCAATGCCCAGGGAATAGCGACCTCAAAGTGGAAGGTGCCGGAGACCGCAAATTTGGGGCATTACACCATCACGCTCTCGTCGGTCAGTGGCGGAGAGCAGAAGCCGTCCAAAAAAAGGCGATCCCGTGCCCATCCAAAGCCGGTTGCGTCGGAGGATCAGATTAATGTGATGACCGGGGGGTTCGACGTCGAAGAATTCAGAATGCCGGTCATGAATGTGTCGATGAAGCTTCCGGATGCGATCAGCCCAAATCAAGCTAAAGACGCTCAATCGAAAATTGCGCTTCAAGGAACTTATATTTCGGGTGGTGTAACTTCAGGGCTGCCGGTTTCACTGAGGTTTCAGCGCAAGGCAGAGGCTAAGCACGCTCAGGTTTTTGGCGATTTTATTTACGCGCAAGATGAGCCTGTTAAAACGGGATTAAGCGAAAAAGCTGAAGAAAATTACGATACCGAAAGCGAGGGCGAAGGAGACGGTGAATCGCCAGTAGTTTCGAATGCGAAGAAGAATGATCAAAATGTACTGGCATCGAAACTCGAGCTCAAACGAAATCTCGATGCAGGAGGGTCGGCCTATCTCGAGTTTCCAAAAGAAGTTCTGGATACGAATCAAGATGGCCAAATCTATGTGGCACTTCAATATAGTGATCCCAATGGCGAAGTGCAGACTGCTGTTCGGATTGCAAAGGTGCATTCCCGCGATCGCTATCTCGGAATTCAAAAAGACATCAAGACTTATATGGACGACATCAAGTCGGTGCCCTTCGATTTCTCGATGATCGGAATCGACCAAAAGCCGGTCGCGAACGTGCAGGTCGATGTGGCGATCTATCGCTCGACAGACTTTGTTCATCGAACCCGCTTGGTGGGAGGATTTTACGGATATCATACGGTAACCGAGATCAAGAAAGTGTCGGAGGTATGTTCTGGCAAGACTCAAGACAGCGGAAAGCTTCATTGCGAAGTCACTCTACCGGAGTCTGGTCGGTATTTGATCGAAGCGCGCGCGAAGGATTCTCAGGGACGTCCCATCTCTTTTACTCATACGTTTTATGCGTGGGGTAAGGATGCTGAGGCGGGAGACTATTCTGAAAGCGACCGACTGACACTGGTTCCAAATAAAGAAGACTATCAAACCGGCGAAAGTGCCGAAATCGTCGTGGAGTCGCCTTTTAAAAATTTTACCGCGCTGGTAACACTCGAACGCGATGGAGTCATGGAACATCGGGTAGAATCCCTCAGTGGGACCAAACCCGTAATCCATCTTCCATTGAAGAGCGAGTATTCACCGAACGTCGTGGTATCGGTTTTTGCAGTACGCGGTCGTACCGCGGAGCCTGCGGCTACCGGTTTGGTAGATTTGGCGAAGCCTGCGTTTAAAATGGGAATGATCTCGCTTTCGACCGGAAAAAAAGCACACGAACTTCCGATCGAAATTAAAACGAACAAGAAGTTGTTTCAGGTTCGAGAAGAAGTCAGCGTCTCGATTCAGACGAAGCCCGGCGCCGAAATGGCGCTAGCGGTGGTGGATCAGGCGTTATTGCACCTTAAGCCCAATGCAACGTGGGATCTCCTGAGTGCGATGTTGACTGATCGTGGTCATAATGTCGAAACATCAACCATGCAGATGAATCTGATTGGTAAACGGCACTTCGGTAAAAAGGCGACTCCTTTCGGGGGTGGTGGCGGAAAAATGATCACTCGTGAATTGCTGGATTCTTTGGTGAGTTGGCAACCGAATCTAAAAGCTGATTCAAATGGCTTGATTTCGACAAAGTTTAAGTTGAATGATTCGATTTCGAGTTTTGCGGTCGTGGCTGTTGGTTCAGAGGGGTTGAACCTTTATGGTCATGCGCAGACCGAAGTTTCTGCAAATCAGGATCTTCAGGTGATCAGTTCGGTGCCGCCGACTTTACGCGAACACGATCAATTGCCGCTCCAATTTGTTCTCAGAAATACGACGGCAAAGTCACTTCATGTGAAAGCTTCACTCAATAGTGAGTCGACGCTCGCAGTAGAGGTTCCTGCACAAAGCTCGAAGGAGATTAAGTTCGATTATACCGTTCCGATGGGGATTCAAAAACTTGAGTTTACGATGACAGCCATTTCTGATGAAGGGGCTCGAGATGAATTGAAAGTAACCTCAAAAGTCGTCGAAGCGGTACCCACTACTGTGCGTGAGGGGTTTCTCGAGCAATTAACCTCATCGCAGGCGCTCTTGCCGATTACTTTTCCTAAAGATGCCATTCAAGAAAAAGGAGGGTATCGGATTCAACTCCAATCGAATCTAAGTGATGTGCCCCTTTCGTTGCTTCGCTATTTGCAAGGCTATGAATATGGGTGTTTCGAACAAAAGACTTCAAAAGCCATCGGTCTCGAAGACCTGAAAGCATGGAAAGAACTTTGGTTGAAGGCGAAGACTTATCTCGATTCGAATTCGTTGATCAAGTTTTTTCCGGAAATGAGATACGGAAGTGTCGATCTCACTGCCTATGTGCTGACGATTGCGGACGAAGCGTCGCTCATCAACCCAAAGTTTAAGCTCGGAGGTGCGACCGATTCTGCCGAACAAAAGGCATTGGTGCAACGCTTGCTTGAAGCTTTGAGACGGGCGATGCGCGGCGAAATCAGGATTACTCAGGAATGGTGGCCTACTTATGTCAGTCGTCATCAGCGGCTTGCCGCAACAGAAGCCCTTTCTCGTTATGAGCCGATCAATCCTGCAGATTATGAAGCCGTAAAATCAGGCTACGATTCGAAAAGCGTGGTTCAACTTTTGGCATTATCCCAGATTCTCAGACACTCTCCCAAATCACTGGCGCAATCGATGGGAGATCTGAGTATTTATCGTCAACAGATTCTGGCGCTCTTCGATTTCGAGAACACCCATCTCAGATTGCGTGATCCGAGCTATTCATTTTTTGCACCTCTGAGCGGAAGCCCGGATGCACAAAAGGCGCGTGCCTTGATTGCCTGGATCGCAGACGACCAGAAAGATAACGCCACAAAAATGCTCAGAACCATGCAGGAGGATCTGAAGACCGGTTACTTTGATACGACTCCCAGTGATGCTTGGGCTTCAGTGGCTCTTAAAGAATTCAAAGGCAAGTACGAAAAGACGAAAGTAAAGGGAACGGCGTCTTTTGCGATAGGCGATTTGCATCAGAGTGCGAATCTGACAGAAAAGACTGCAAAAGCAGAAGTGTTTTTGCCTATCAAAAAGGTGAGTGCAGGTTCGAAAGAGCTTAAGCAATTTTTTGCCGGGACGGGGGCTCCGTGGAGTTTTACCCTGGTCGAAGCGGCGGTTCCGATTACCTCGGCCTTGGACCACGGTTACGTGATCACAAAATCGATTGAGCCCGTGCAGAAGGCAAATCGCGAGAAGAACACGCGTGGTGATCTTTATAAAGTAAAATTGACGATTGAAGCGAGATCTCCACAAACCTGGATCGTTTTGAAGGACCCGATTCCAACTGGGGCTTCTATTCTGGCAACCGAATCGGATAGTCAGGGAAGTCGTTTTATCGCCTTCGAAGAGCGGCGAACGGATCGGATGCAGGTGTTTTATGAATATCTTCCTAAAGGAAAATCCGACTTTACCTACACGGTTCGTTTGAATCAGGTGGGGCAATTTGATTTTCCTCCGACCCGAATCGAGGCAATGTATGATCCAACCCAATATGGAGAACTACCGAATGCCTCAATGAAAGTGGTACCTTCTGAATGATCTTACTCTTCGCACTATCTTTTTTGGGTAGGGGTGCATTGGCATTACCTTCCTTTGAAGAGGTCAAAAATCACGATCATTCTTCTGAAGTCGTTTTACTCGATCGAACTGGGGCTCGAATTGATTCTTATCGGTTGAATCCGAGTTTTCGAAAGTCACCCTGGGTGGGACTTAAGGATATTTCGCCGCTTGCACGCGAGATCCTGATCAAGGTCGAAGATCAACGTTTTTTAGACCATGCCGGTGTGGATTGGATTTCTCTCGTGCAATCGGCAATGAAGTCGCTCGCGGGTGAGAGATCGCGGGGTGCCAGCACTCTGACCATGCAATTGGTGTCGATGATTGATCCGTCGCAGGTACATCGGGGGCGCCGTGATTTTTCGCAGAAGTTCAGTCAGATCAAAGCCGCGCTCGAACTCGAAGAGAAATGGACGAAGGATCAGATTCTCGAGGCGTATCTCAATTTGGTTCCCTTAAGAGGTGAGCTCATCGGAATACATTCTGCTGCACAGTTCTTGTTTCAGAAGGACGTGGGGGCACTTGATCCGATCGATGCTTCGCTGATCGTGGCACTGCTTCCATCGCCGAATCAGCCGTGGCCCAAGGTTGCAGAACGGGCCTGCGTGTTTCTGAAGCATTTCTATGAGACGAACCCAATCCAAGCCGATTCCTTATGTACGGGTGTCGCGCAAAGAACGATCGTACTTTCTGAGAACCATAACAGTTTGGGGGCGAAAAAGGTTGCGCCCCATTTTGTACGAGAATGGGTAAAGACCCGACATTTGGCTCAGTCAAAATCGGGGGGAGTTCAAAAGACCTCACTCGATCTTTCGCTTCAGACGCACCTTCAATCCTGGGCCAAGGAAACCTTGCTAACGCTCCACGAGCAAAATGTTGCCGAGATTGCGGTGGTGGTTTTTAAATCAGGATCGGACGAAATTCTGGGCTATCTAGGTAACGTTGCGGATTTTTCGAGATCTGAAGAAGTCGATGGAGTTCAGGCCAAACGACAAGCGGGTTCTACGCTTAAACCATTTCTGTATGGACTTGCTCTTCAGGATCACAAGCTTGATCTTGACTCGACCTTGCTCGATGAACCTTATCAAGTGCAAACCACCAATGGTGCGTTTCGCCCTGATAATTATGATCACGAGTTTCATGGCTGGGTTTCTGTTTCGGTTGCGCTCGCTTCATCGCTGAATATTCCTGCCATCAAGGTTGCGCAAATGGTGGGCGTCGATGAATTTGTGGCGGCCCTGAAGCGAATCGGAATTCATGATTTAAAGCCCGGCTATATTTACGGACCTTCGATTGCTCTTGGTACGGTCGATCTTTCGCTCTACGAACTGACGCTCGCTTATTCGAAGTTGGCCAAGCAGGCCTTGTATCAGTCATCGAATTCTTTTCCGATCGATGCGATCAATACTCAAAAAATTGTCCGTGTTTTGTCCGATAATGCCTCTCGTGCCTTGACGTTCGGATTAAATAGCGCGCTCAATACGCCTTACTTTTCGGCAGTTAAAACCGGAACCAGTAAGGACATGCGCGACAACTGGTGTATCGGATTTTCGGGCGATGATACTGTGGGAGTTTGGGTCGGAAATTTTAGCGGATCGCCTATGCAGGACGTCAGTGGTGTCAGTGGTGCAGCCCCGCTTTGGCGGAGGATCATGGATTCGCTTCACGAAAAGAAACAGCATTCGTTTCCGAAAGCAATTCAGCGAATCGTTCTCAACCAGAAGTCGGATGAGCAACTCGAGCGCAGTGTGACCATCACGAAGAGTATTCCTAAGATCGTGTATCCCTTGGATGGAGCACTTTTGGCTATTGATCCTGAGATTCCGCTCGAGCGGCAAAAAGTTTGGATCAAAACCTCAAAGCCTGAAGGGGGCGATTTCTCGATGTCGGAATGGTACATCAATGGCGAAAAAGCGGGGTTACTGCGGGATCCGTTGCTTTGGTCGATTCGGCCCGGAAAATTCAATATTGAGCTGAAAACAGCGCAGGGTAAGGTGCTCGATCGGTCGGTATTTAGTGTGAGATAAATGAATTGGGTTTTAAGTTGACAAAAAAGCTCGGAACTTATACAAAGACATCATGAAAAGC
>CAIKYX010000166.1 GCA_903831745.1 Oligoflexia bacterium | reverse complement strand
CATCCAGGCGGCGCTGACGGCGGGAAAGTACATCCCGCATCTCTGCTACCACCCGGAATTCAAGCCGCACGGCTCGTGCAAGCTGTGCACGGTGCGCATCGACTAAAAAATGGAGGAGAGGATGGGATTCGAACCCACGAGACTATTGCTAGTCTACACGCTTTCCAAGCGGGCTCCTTCAACCACTCGGACACCTCTCCTCAAAAACAATAGTTGAATTTCAATAAATTAGCATTTCTAACGAGCGCCGGCAACCGTGGTTTCGTCAGGGAGAGGGGATTTAATAAATTTTTCTCATTTAATCTCGCAAGCCAATAGCTGATTTAATGGGTCCTTTATTATTGCGTGACGGAGATTGCTTCCTTATACTGCGAATCATTGATGGTTTTGCGGCTTTTTCCTGCATTTTTAATACTGGTCTTCTCGGAATCATTCATCATCGATGCTCGAGCAGTTCCGATCTGTGAGGACCTGACCTGCGCAATTTACAATGTCGACCCGGTTCTAGATCCGAGAGTCGTTGCCTTGATTCAAAATCATTCGATTTCTAAATACGCGAAGGAGCTCGCCGAGCGTGGAATCGTTCCTAATTTTAACCTCGACCCCGAGCTCAACGTGCAAGCGGTCAAATCCGGAATCGGCTATGTGGTTCAGCGAAGGATGCTTAAGAAATTGCTCTCGACTATTTTTCCGGAGAGTCAATTCCTGTCGGCCCTGGATTCGCGAAAATATGCATCCATGCGGCCGACCATAGAAATTCGAGAGGATGACTCGGCCATGCGTTGGGATTGGCGGATCGAAGAGGAGAGAGGCCAGGAAACAAATACCATTCAAATGGTCCGGGCCAAAATGGGCAACGCCCAGACTTTTTCTTTCTCGAAGGAGGCGATACGAAACCGCTACGGAATTCCGATTGAAAGCAAGGTGGGTTGCGTTTATTCCGATACCCGAACGTTAAAGGAATTGGGCTTGGTGATGTCGAAAATACACGACCATGCAGACTATGTTTTTGTGTCGGCATCGAGAATAATCGATGAGGTTGATGTTCGGATCGCACTCGGAAAAGATCACCCCGTTTTTCGTCTCTCTGAATTGGCTTCAGGAAATCAAAAATTGCCGGCACCTGGTGGCCAACGCGTATACATCCTGAATGATACGGTTGGGCGCATGCCCGAGCTGTATGCTGCCAGCGATTACGCCATAGTCATGGGGCCCAATAATTTCTACGAGCCTTTGATGGTAAGATGCCCAACCTTGATTTATGCAGGAAACCCTAATAGGCGATTTGAATTCAGTCGCTCGGTTTGGAACCTCATGAAGTGGGTAGCCACAGCCACGGGTGGAATGGTCGATGTTTTTTCATTGGACGAAATGGAATCAGCGTTTTTGAAATTACTGAAGATTCGCTCAGAGAATATTCTTCATCCCGCATTTGTGCGCTTGCCAGGCGAGACCAAAACCGGATTTGAAATTCTGCTGGATCGCCTCGATACTGCGGTAAGGCTGCAAACCGTGTCATCACCCTTGGTTCCTGCCGTCATTGATCCGAGGCCGAGTATTTGGAACTTTATTTTTAGTAACTAGGGTGTTTTAGGCACAACCCAAAATATCAACGTAGGTCGTGCCGGAGGCGAGTTGTGAAGAAGCGCGTGCGTTTTGTCCTTTGATCTGAACCATCTTCTTATTGAAGAGCTCTTTGAACTTCGCCCGCGAAATGTTCTTAAGATCGAGGTTTTGATTTTGTGCTCGCAGAGCTTCCATCAGCACGGAATCGAGTCGGGCCCCCTTCATCGTTTGTTTGAGGGTAATGCGAAATGAATTGGGCGGAATGGGCGGTATGTTTTCCATAATCTACTTTCAGTTAATTTCAGAGAATTGAGGATGTTCGAGAATTCGTTTTTCAAAAGTGGTCTTCGCTTCTTCAGTTAAATTGCCAGGATGTTTTGCTCCACTGCGTTTCCAGCGCTCGAGCCAGTCACGTCCCAGCAGCTGTCCGCTTTCGAGCGCATCTGATTTCTGGATAAAGGCAACAGTGGTTTCAGCTTTTGGGCCGGTCGGGGCGCCTGCTCCCACAAAAAATCCTTCGGCCAGAAGGATTGCCCGCACTAACGTCGAAGCCGAATAGGTCATGAGCTGAGTCGGATGATTTCGACAATGAGCGTATAGCTTGGCAAAGGCCTCGCTCGTCCAGAGTTTCGAATCGGTCTTAAACGAAAACGGATCGTAGAAAATCAAATCCGGAGCATCATGCGGATGGAATTTATCGAGAAAGTCGCCCTCGATCAGGTGCCAGTGCAAATTTCCGTTGGGCGATTTCCAGCTTTTATCTTTCAGGAGTGCGTGGGGGGCCCCATGGCGAACGTGCGGAAAACGATTTGGATGTTTGAGTGCCAGTCGCAATGGATCGAGATCGATTTCGAAACTGGTCAGCTCAATCGGAATTTCGGTATCGTGCACTTTTTCGAGCAGGGCCATCGCATTCGTTGCTGCACCCAGGCCTACATCCCAGATTCTGATTTTTTTGGCTCGGGCCAAACGCTTCGGAAGATTCGAGGGTTCGATATAAAGCGCACGGGCTTCTTCAATCGGTGGGTTTACCGAATGCATGATTTCGCCCGAACTGATTTGTCTGATGCTCGAGAATCCTTTGTCAGAAGTGTGTACGTCGTAATCACCGAGGACGAGGCCTCGTTCGTTTTTCGGAGGACGCAGTCTCTTCGGAATATTCGACGGATTCTCTTCGTCGTTCATCACGAGGAGAGGGCGTTTTGTTTTGTACAGTTCTTCAAAACGATTTTCCAGGATGCTCGAACGAATTTCGCGCATCAGCTGATGATAAAAATGCAGGTTATGCAAAGCCAGAAGGTGCCACCCCAGCAGTTCATCCGATTTATGAAGGTGATGCAGATACGCCTTCGAGTAGTGCTCGCAGGTGTTGCAACTACAAGCAGGATCAAGTCGATCTTCCGAGAATTTATAAACGGTACGCCTGAGTTGAATCTTGCCTCGAGACGTAAAGGCCACTCCCCGTTGAGCCAGCTGTGATGGAATAATGCAGTCGAACATGTCTACGCCTCGGTGAACGGCTTCGAGGATGTCGATAGGCGTACCAACTCCCATCAGATAGCGAGGCAAGTGCTGTGGTAAAAGCCCTGCTGCAAGTTCGGTAAAGTCTTCGCGCGCAGATTTTTCTTCGCCCACGGCCAGTCCACCGATTGCAAATCCGTCGAAGGGCATTTCGGTCAATACGGCTGCACTTTGTCTTCGTAAATCTTCAAAGCATGCACCTTGGACGATACCAAACATCGATTGAGGTGAGTCGCCGCGCGCCAGTAAACTTCGTTTGGCCCAACGATGGGTCAATTCCATTGCGGCTTTTGCCTGCGCGTGTTCCGCTCTGGCATCGATACACTGATCGAGCACCATCATGATATCGCTTCCGATGGCGCGTTGAGTTTCGATGCTGAGTTCAGGAGAAAGTAAAATGCTGTTTCCGTCGACGTAGCTTTGAAAGCGCGCACCCTCTTCATTCATTTGTCGCGAGTGAGGAAGAGAGAAGATTTGAAAGCCGCCCGAGTCGGTCAAAACGGGACGATCCCACTTCATGAAATTGTGGATGCCACCGAATTTCTTGAAGACCTCGATGCCCGGACGAAGTAAGAGGTGGTAAGTGTTTGCCAGAAGCACGTTCGCGCCTGCTGCCTTCAGCGATTCTCGGGTTTGGCTTTTTACCGTGGCCTGGGTGCCTACCGGCATGAAAATAGGCGTCTGCACTTCGCCGTGCAGGGTCGTAAAGGTGGCAGCGCGGGCGCGAGTGTGATCGGCCTGTTTTTCGAGTTTAAAATTGAGTCTGGACACTCGGCTATTTTAGCACATTATTTCGCAAGGGCCTTCACGAATTGCACGAGTAAGTCTGCGTCTTCGCCGTCCGGATCGACCAGGCCATCGTCTTTCCACCAATACGAATCGGCCTCGAGATGAGGTCCCATCAGGCCGACCTTTCCTTTTCCGAGCGCCTGCTGCAGGGCTGCGATCGATCCATCGTCGTAGTTGGCCCAGACTTCGGTCTTTGAACCTTCTGCAGGTTCAAATTCAGGCCCGTCCTGAAAATACACCCAGCGAGTTTTCTTGTCTTTCCAGGTAATGTTTTCCATTCGTGCAAGGGTATTGCGGCTGTGGGCATAGATGAATCCACTAAATACATCGATTCCCGGCAGCGACGAACGCTTCGGTGCTGCCAGATAAGCACCCAGACACACACCGAGGTAACGACCGCCATTTTCGACAAACTGTTTGATGTTCTCGGCTTCGCCGGTTTTGAGAGAATTATAAACGGTGGCTTCAAGGTCGCCGCCAGGCACAGCGAGGAGCGCGGCTTTGGCTAGAAATTCGGGGGTGAGTTGGCCCGGATAGACTGGCAGGATCTTAAAGCCTGCATCCTTGATGATGTCTGCCAAATCGGTTTGACAGCCATCGCAGATGCCCGGACCAAAATAGATATAGGCAAGCGGCTTTGCTTGAGCGTGCGCCGCGACGAGCGACGTGAGCGCGAGTGCAATCAGAATGAAGAGCGATTTCATCGGCGACTGACCTGACCTTTCGACGCCGATTCAATCACTTTCATTTAAAAAAGGCAATGTCGAAGCGAAGGCAAAGGCGCTTCGTTGGTAAGTGGATGAAATTCGAAGTTATTTTAAGATAAAGTTTTCTGAACGGCGGCGGCAAAGCGCTCTATTTGTTCGTTTTCGGTATTAAAAGAACACATGATCCGAACTTCGCGAGTGGCCGCGTTCCAAACATAAAAACGGAACTCGCCCTGAAGCAGATCGATCGTCTTTTGAGGAAGGATCGCAAAAAGCGCGTTGGCTTGGGTGGGTTGCGAAATCTCAATACCCATTCCGGCAAGTTGCTGTGAGAGTTTTTGAGTCATCGCGTTTGCATGCTCGGCGTTTTTTCTCCAAAGGTTGTTTTCGAAATAAGCCAGAAACTGAGCGGCAAGAAATCGCGATTTCGAAGCGAGGTGTAATCCTTGTTTTCTGATGAATTGAAAGTCTTGCGCCAGTGTCGGATTAAAAAATAAGATCGCTTCTGCACCGAGAAGGCCGTTTTTGGTGCCGCCGAAAGAGAGCACGTCTACTCCCAGATCTCGGCTTAAGGATTGAAGTGATCCGCCTTGCGCGGCTGCCGCATTTGCAAAGCGAGCGCCGTCGATATGCAAGTAGGCATTGTGTTCATGAGCGAGCTTCGCAAATGCCTTGATTTCATCGCGTGAATAAAGGGTGCCGTACTCAGTGGTTTGAGAAAGTGAGATGACTTTGGGTTGTACCGACTGAACATCGCCATGAGCTTTTTTAAAGCAGGTAGCGGCATCGCTTGGGTCGATTTTTCCGTGCTTCGACCGAAGGGGCAAAAGTTTGCCTCCTGTGTGTTGCTCGGGAGCTCCGCATTCGTCGAGATGGATATGAGCCATGTCGGAGCAAAGGATTGCTTGAAACGGTTTGATCGCAGCCCGAAGCGCAAGTACGTTTGCTGCAGTTCCGTTCCAGACGATATAAGCTTCGGTGCCTGTGCCAAAATGTTTTTCAAATTGTTCATTGGCTTGCTGGGTATAGGTGTCCTTGCCGTAGGGTTGTGCCGGATCTTCATTTACTCGAAGGATCCAATTTAATACCTCTGGATGCACGCCCGAATGATTGTCGCTGCCAAAACTTACTTTTTTCATGAGGACTCCGCTTTCTGGACGGGTTGCCGATTGGAACGTCTAAGAGGAATGTCTTTTGATAGAAACGCAATGATGACACCGAAAAGGACAATGACCGAACCGGTAAGAAAAACGTCATGTAGTGAATGGGCAAGCACGATTCGGCTCGATTCCGGTGTGTAATGGTTGGCGAGAATACTGCCAAAAATTGCCGCACCAAAAGAGCCACCGATCGATCGCATGAACTGAACGGTCGCGGTAGCTGCCCCTAAAAAATGAATTTCGACTGCGTTTTGAACTGCGATATTGAATGTCGGAAGGGTGGCTCCGATTCCCATGCCCAGCAAGATCATATTGCGAATCACTATTTGAGAAGTCGTGAATTCGTCCATGGTTGAAAGCACAAATAATGAAATGGCAGTGAGCGAGACTCCTGTGATTCCGAGCCACCGATAACGCCCAGTTCGGGTAATGATTTGCCCGGCAATAATACTTGAACCAATCGAAGAGAGGGTCAGGGGCATTAGAATTGCTCCACCTTGCGTGGCATTGGTGCCGATTACTTTTTGAATGAATAAAGGGATAAAAAGAACCGTGCCGAACATGGCAATGGCCACAATGGCGGAGCAAGAAAGACAAGTCCAGACGATTCGATTCTTAAAAATTGAGAGTGGAAGGATTGGTTCTTTCGCTTTAAATTCTGTTTGTAAGAAGACTGCAAACATCAGTGAGCCAAAGGCAAGCAGACTGATAATCAGGTTCGAGCTCCACGGGTAATCGCGTCCGCCCCAGCTCAGCGCTAACAGTAAAGGAACCACGGCCATGATCAGAGTCACGGCGCCCGCATAATCGATGATGGGCTTATTTTCGCGGGGTTTACGAATATGAGGAAAAAAGAAAAAAAGAATTCCGAACGCCAGGGCGCCGATAGGAATATTCACAAAGAAGATGTAACGCCAGCCTGGGCCGTCTGTTAAATATCCTCCGAGTGCGGGGCCAAGGACGCCCGCGATTCCGAAAATTGATGCCATCATTCCGGTGATTTTACCGCGTTTGGCTGGCGGAAAAAGATCGGCAATTGTCGTAAAGGCCATGGCCTGGGTAAACCCTGCCCCCAAACCTTGAAGTGCGCGGAAAAAAATCAACTGGCTCATGCTTTGGGCAAAGCCACAAGTCACGCTCGCGATGACGAAGATGGCGACGCCGAGGAGGAGAAATAATTTTCGCCCGTAAAAGTCGCTTAGTTTTCCGACAATCGGCAGGGCGGTGGTCGACGCGATCATGTATGCGGTAAAGACACCAGAGTAGTGTTCGAAGCCATGCAGGTCGGCGATGACTTTGGGCATAGCCGTTCCGACAATGTTCTGGTCGAGAGCCGCCATCAACAGTGCGGTGACGATTCCGCTCAGGGTAGCGATCACGGTTTTGGTCGGCAAATCGTGAAATGATGTATGGGGCGAGCGCTCAGGCATTTGAAACTTACTAAATTACCCAAAAGTACTCGTAAAATCAAAAGGAATAGAGTAAAAGAGGGCCCTATGGAACATCCACATACTCTACGTGCCACGGCACCTTCAAAAGAAGCCCTTGAGGCCGTCAATTCAAGCTTTGCAGTTGCAGGCATTTTTCGAACGCGCGAGAAAACAATTCGGGTCTTCAATCAAATCCGCAAAGAATTGAAAGTGGGAATGAACGAGGCCGAAGCCAGAAAGCTGGCGATGCAAATTTATGCCGATCACGGCGCAAAAAAACACTGGCATCGAATCTATGTGCGCATCGGAGCGGGCACGTGTCTGACGTTCAATGAGCCCGATGAAAGTGTGGCCACGCTTCAGGAGAATGATCCGGTGTACATGGATGTCGGACCGGTATTTAAGGATGACGAAACGAATCTCGAATATGAGGGTGATTACGGCGACTCGTTTGTGTTCAGTGCGCAAGGAAGTGGAAAAAATCCTCCTGCCGAAAAGTGTGCTGAATTTGCGAGAAAGCTTTTTCGCGAAGCGAGCCTCAAGTGGAAACAAGAAAAATTGACGGGACAAGAGATTTATCAATTTCTAGCGAAACAAAACGAAGGCAGTGGCTACGTGCTTCACCCGGCAGTGCTCGGACATCGGCTTTCTGATTTTCCTCATCAGCGGTATACCACTGAACATCTCTCAGATTTGTCGTTTGCACCGAGCCCCGATCTCTGGGTGCTCGAAGTGCACCTCACCGACCCGGTTCATCACGTGGGTGCGTTTTATGAAGATATTCTCGGAGTAGAATCTTAAGCTTAAGGCGGAGTGATCAATACGACCAGTCCGTCGTTACCTGCGTCACCATGAGTGGCTACGTAATGTGGGTCAGAGTTATTGGCAGCGACTCCTGTCGCGCCACTGATCATCGATGTCGAGCTGACGCCTGTGCCAATGATGTAGGAGCTTCCGCCACCACCGCCACCCACAGGAAACCAAGAACCTGAACTAGCCGATGATCCACCACTGCCGCCGTAGTAACCGCCACCACCACCACCGCCGCCAAAGTTGATCGAAGCGTCTGATCCGCCGTCGCCGCCAGATAAGAAAGAACCGTCTGTACCTGCGAATGATCCTGATCCTGCGCCACCGGCACCGCCTGCCGAGTTAGTTGCACCGAAGCCTTGGTTTCCGGCTGTCCAGCTCGTGCCGTCGCCACCGGTTTCACCGCCGTCGCCGGCAGAGTTATTGGTTGCGGCTCCGCCGCCGCCACCCGCGATCAATTGAATGGTACCAAGAATAGAGACTGCCGAATAACCGCCACCTCCACCGCCACTCGAAAATATTCCCATGCCTCCAATACCGCCGCCGTTCAAACCGCCGGCCGCAGTCTGACCGCTACCAGCAAAATTACCTGCGCCCGCACCGCCCACGGATACGGTGAGCGTTTGCCCTGGCGTAACGGTCAACGTGCCGCCAGTAAAACCTCCGGCACCACCAGGACTACCGCCATAATAACCTCCGCCTGCACCCCAGACTTTAACGATGATGGAAGTGCAATGATCTGGGACTACATAATCTGCGGCAGCGGTCGGCGATGTAAACACGGTCACTTGTGAGCTTGGACAGCCTGGAGTAGGGGATGGTGTTGGGCTAGGAGTCGGGGTGGGGGTCGGAGTGGGTGTTGGTGTTGGAGTAGGCGTATCAGTCGGAGTCGGTGTGGGCGTGTCGGTAGGAGTGGGAGTCGGAGTGTCAGTCGGAGTAGGTGTTGGTGTATCAGTAGGAGTGGGCGTTGCACAGCCTATTCTCTTAATTAATTTTTCAGTCTGGTCTCATGAGAGGCGCAAAATGTTTTGGTTTAGAGAGAGCGTTCGGTAGTGCTGCGGCGTTTAATTTCTGAGTTCGTGTTTTTTTGATTTGCTGCTGCTGAAATTATTAAGAGCAATTAAGCGAATCGTAAGGCTCAACATGGGGGGCTTTTTTTTGATCCTTATGCGCCATCAGGAGCATAGGGTGTAGTTTATGCGAGACTTCGGGCTTGCGTTACGAGCTTGAAGCCCACAACCGAGTGACGATGATCTTTTAAAAAACTCTTCTTCTGAAGCAATCCGAAATCAATTTTTCAAAGATCCAAATGCTGCCAAATTTTTATTAGCTAAGTTAAACAATAAGATTTGCAATGCTAACTTTTTTACGATTTACTTACTTATGAGTTAACAAAGAGAGGGAGCCTATGTTTAATGTCAGTCCGTTAAAAGTAAATGAGTTAGCGTCAATTTTAGAGATCACGCCTCCGGTCATTAGTAGAAGACTGAAGACCAAAGATGAAAGCGTCGTGAAATCTAACAATAGAATTGTCGGAATAACACCGGAAGGAATCGAAGAATATTTTCGCTCCTGCGGTCAAGATCATATATACAGGACTTTCTTTGCTGTCGTCAGCTCCGTTTGCGGTGGGACACAAAAATCCAGTAGCTCCTTGGCACTCATGGCCTCAGCTCGCCGAATCACGTCAAGGCAACGCAAAGGGGGAGCAGTAATCTTGATTGATACCGACTCCCAGAGTTCCTCTACCGAAACATTAATTGGGGCACCCATTCCAGAAGGCAACCCTGTTTTGGTCGATTACTTGGAAGGCAAATGCCAACTTAAAGACATTCTAAGTCCTGTTGGCGCACCTTCTGAAAACATGTGGGTTATAGGAAGTAACCTCAACAATATCTTTCTCGAAAAACACATCTCGTCCCCTTCTCAGATCAAGAACTCGATGAAGAAAGTTTTTGACGCTCTTATTCAACACTTCGGTGAAGGAATAAAGGTTTTCGTAGATACCGCACCACAACTTTCGAATTGCGTAAGTTCGGCACTTGCTGGACTTTCAATGCTTCAGCAAGAAGGAATTTCAGTAGCGCATCTACTTCCAAATCGCGGAGACTCTTTTTCAATTTCAGGGAACGTCTACTCCATCACTGAACGAGATGAGTTACTTAAAACTTTCAACCTCCCAGAAATTCCCACCACCATTTTTTTGAGCTGTTATGACGCAAGACTTAAGGTTTCGGTTGAGATTATGAAAAAGCTTCTTGAGAATAAAATTCTCGAAAAGCACCTTTCACCTGTCGTTATTCGTTACTGTTCCGCCGTGGCTCAGGCAAACCTTTCAAAAACTAGCATTTACTCTGGAAAGACAACTACCGCGAGCGAGGATTATACCCAGCTCATGCTTTACATCCTCGGGTTTGAGGCAACAGTAAAAGGTAATGTGTAATGGCTAATTTAAAAGACCTAGCGCAAGCAAAAGGGATAGAAATTAAAGATCGCCCCTTAACTGTCACCCCAACCCAGTTTCAAAAAAGAAGGGCATGGACAGAAGCCGAAGAGTCATTAAAACCATTAGCAGACCATACTGCAATCATTAGCAAACCATTAGAAAATGATAACGCAACAATCACTCAATCATATCCTAAACCATTAGCAAACCATTCCTATAGTAGTAGTACTCTTAATTCTAATAATACTACTATTATAGAAACCGCAGTTCCTGACGAACCTTGTTTTGTAAT
>CAIKYX010000165.1 GCA_903831745.1 Oligoflexia bacterium | reverse complement strand
AGGATGTTCCGTACATCACGACCTACACCATCCTGAACAATATCAAGAAACTCAGTTTTGGTTTTTACAAACACGAGGCAAAAGAACCAGTTAAAACCTGGGATTCTGAACTCCTCGACACGAAAGGAATTTTTCCGGAAGCGGTAGAAATGGAAGTGACGCTCCTTCAACTCAATGGTCGCTCGCTCGATGCGAAAATCTTATTCAAATTGGAGAGTCCAAATGACGTACTACCGAAAACTTATTGAGACACTCCGAAACCGTTTGGGCAAAAAAGGCGTTGCGCTTTTTATGGTTCTGGCCGCCATGGCAACCTTGGCTATTTTTGTGGGCGAGATTACCTACGTTTCACAAATCAATCAAAAACTGGCGTACGACCGTCTGGATAACATCAAGGCCACTGCGCTTGCCAAAAGTGGTTTCAGACTCGCACTTCTTCGCATTCGCGCCTACTCCGAATTGAAAAAGACCGTCGGAGATCTTGCCAAAAAAACAGGCGCCAGCGCCGCAGACGTCGGCAACGTCGTGCCTAAAGGCATGATCGAAAAAATCTGGGCTGAGCCCATCACGATTCCGTTCTCGGGCGATATTTCGGGGCTTCCTGGAACCATCAAGGATGCGCTTTTAAAGTTCAGAAAAGATTCAGGCATGGAAGGCAAACTCTATATCTCGATTTCTCCGCAATCCGGAAAAATCAATTTGAATTCTGCCATCGAACAAGTAGCGGCCTTGGCCCCACCCACTACCGGCACCAGCACTTCGAGCAGCACCGGAACTGGCACCAGTACCGGCACGGATACGAGTACGAACACCAACCCCGGCGGGACCAATACCACGAGCGGTTTTAACGTCGATCAATCGCGCCAGGCCATGACCGACCAGATCAAGGCCACGTTTGCAAAAAAATCAGAAGATGATGAAACCTTTCGGGATGCCTACCGAAGTTACCGGATCGAAGACCTGATGGACGATATTTTTGCCTGGAGCGACCTCACCTACACCAGCACCCGATCGCAAAATAGTACGATTCCGTATAAGCAGGCTCCGTTTTACGACGTGTCAGAACTTCATTTTTTGTCGACGATGGATGATACGGTCTATGATCTATTGGCCTCGCAATTTACTGCAGGGGTGACTTCGAACATCAACGTCAACAAGATTCAGGATGCTGTGCTGGCCGCTTTGATTCCGCAAATGACCAAAGAAGAACGAAAGAAGTTCTATGACTTTCTGAGCGGAGTCAGCGAAGACAACCCGACTCAAGGCAGTGGCGGCCCAGCCCCGGAAACCGATAACTCGTTTAAAACGGCCGATGACTTCTATAAATACATTGGCGAAAAAGTCGCCTACTTTTCGAGCAATACCCAGAAAATGACCGATTTTAAAGCAAGCCTGGTACAACGGGGAATCAACCTGATTACTGAAGAATCCGACTTTATCGTCCGGATCGAAGCAACCGTGCAACAGACCAAGCGGGTACTCGAGGCCAAGGTATCGCTTTTACCGACCAGTGGAGATCCCGGAAAAACAGGCGGTCTTTTACCAGGGCAAACACCAGCCCCCACCCCTGCCCCAGTTTCGGGCGGAACTATTGACACCAATCCCATCGAAAGGAGCAATCTGAAGGTTACGCAATTGAGATTTCTATAATAGCGAAAAAGCCAAAACAGATTATAATCATATTATGCGAGTACTGGGTCTAGATATTGCTCCTCACGCAGTTGCCTGTATCGAAATGGACACCGATTTTTTCGGTCGCTACGAAATTCGCGAAACCCACGAGTGGCTGGTCGAATCTCCGGATGCGAACCCTTACGAGCTGGCTCAACAGCTCATTCAGAGTCTTCCGCACCGCCCGGGACGCATCATCACTTCAGTCCCCATGGAGCTCTCGACCCTTCGAAATATCCAGCTGGGCACGAAAGATAAAAAAACGATCCGCCAGGCCCTCGAATTCGAACTTGAAGATGATCTTCCGTTCGAAAAGGAAGACCTTCATTATGACTCGGTCGTACTGAATGCAGGCCCCCAGGGCTCGATGGTTCATATTGGTGCAGTTAAAAAAGGAAGTTTTAAAGCCCACGTCGATCAGCTTCATCAGTTTCAAATTGATCCGGACATCATCACCACCGATGCCTGGGCCTATCGATCACTTTTCTCTCGACTCAATCCGAATCCAGATACCTCAGAACCGCTTTTGCTTCTCGGAATTGAAAAGCAAAAAACATTTTTCTATATTCATCATAAGGGCCGTCCGGTTCTTTATCGTGAAATCAATTTTGGCCTGAAAACGATCGAACACCACCTTGAAGAAAAACTCGGCGCTACACAATCTGAAATCAAAAAATGGATTCACGACATCGGTGTCAGCGGTGTTGATGAACGGGTTTCTGAAGCCATTGCGGATGCCCTCGAGTTATTGGTTCCAGAACTGAAGCAAACTGAACTCGCCGCCCGCGCCATCCTGAAAACGTCGATCGAACAGATTTACGTTACCGGTGAAGGCGCCTTGATTCCGGGTTTGATTGAATGGCTCGAAGGCGCTGCGTATAAAAAGACTTCCCTTTTTCAGCCCTTAAGCCAACTTTCTTCAGGCAAGGTCAATTATTCAGGTCCTTCCGAAATTCGTTATTCCAAGGCTTTGGCTCTGGCCATGACGATGGTGCCGATCGACAAGCTTCCTGTTTTGAATTTACGCAAAGGTGCCTTTTCAAAATCAGCCGGATCATCGGCCTCGTCACTCGACCTGATCAAACGACCGCTTCCTTACTTGCTACTGACGTCTTTCATTTTTTTCGGAACAAAGGCAATCGAATACAATTATTACAGCAACAAACTTTCTGACTCGGAAGACACTCTGAAGAAAGCAGTAAAAGGCTATTTCGGAGGGATTGCAGATTCAGCCATCCGGACCTACCTTGCGGATACCGAAAAGCTGAAAAAAACCGTGTTGACGGATTTGACCAAACAGCGCGAACTCGCAAAATTATTTGTACCGAATGCGAACTCCCCGTTTGATTTTTTACGGAACATTTCTTCGAAAATCGGCAAAGACACCGTCGTCGACCTAGTTCACTTTGAAGCGGGCGCCGAGAACACCGAGTCTTACAAGGAAAACAAACCTTTCAATGTGAATCTGACTTTCGTCGCGGCAAACGCACAAGGGTTGGCAAAGTTAACAGACACTCTCGAAAAAGGAATGGGCCTGAAAAAAGGACCTTCAGAGGAAATCAATCGGGATGGTCTGAAAGGATTTAAAATCAGCTACTCCGGAACCATTGGAGGTGCCAAATGACGCTGACGCAACGCTGGGATCAGGTGTTTGAAAAAACAACCACCAAGATCAAGGAACAGGAATGGTTTAACCAGGTCAAGAACTCGTATGATCAACTGGCGCCAGAACAACAGAATTTTGTAAAATGGGGCGCCTGGGGCGGAACCATCCTTCTGTTCGCGTACCTTTGGTTCAGTGTTCTCTCTGGCGCAAACTCTGCAAAAAGTGACTACTACGAAAAGCAAGATCTTCTGCAAACCGTCAATCAGGCAAGTGACGAGCTCCGCCGCCTGAAAGGACAGAATGCAGGTTTGACCCAAATGGCTGTTCCAGAATGGAAGAGCGTTTTTCAGGGTCTCGTCAGTTCGCAAGGTCTTTCGCCCGAATCAGTCGAAGTCATCAAGGAAACTCCGGGAGTCGCGCAAAACGTCATCCAGGAATATTTGCTCGAAGTTCAGGTCAAAGGAATTGCCCCGCGAGTCTTGTCGCAACTGCTCTTTACCATCGAACACGGTACCCCGCCAATGAAACTGAAGGGAATGATGCTCGATACGAACCCTGCGGACGGACTCCTGACTGCAAAATTGAATGTCAGCGGCTACGTGGCCAAAGCCGAAAAGACCGAAAAACCTTCTAAGAAATAAAGACCTGCTCGAAAGGAATTCATCATGAGTGAAACTATATTAGAACAAGCCGAACCGATGTCTCCCACCAAAAGAACTGTAAAAATGGTCGGTTTGGGCGCGCTATTTCTATTCCTTCTCGTGTTCTTTACCTTCATCAAATTGCCCCAGACAAAAATTACGAGTCTCATTGCGGGTTATGTTCAGGCGGGACTCGATCCTTACGGCATCTATCTGTCAGATCACGGCCGCGAGCTCTCAATCTTTCGTGGTTTACAATACCACCTTACCCAACCGACTCTCGAGCTTTCGGATCAGACCCGAATTGAACTCGATGATTTAAGGGCGGGCCCTTCATTTCTCTCACTCTTAAAGGGGCAAGTCGGCGGAGTAATCGAAATCAAGCAGGGTGCTGCCATGGTCAATTTAAAAGGCTCCGGACGCGGTGATAAAATCGACACGAGTTTCGATCTCGATCAGGTCGACATTGGAAAATTCGGACTCCTTTCGTTCGCGGGCGGACTGAAAGGAACAGGACTCGTCAGTGGATCAGGTCATGTCGATGGAGCCCTTTCTGACCCAAAAAGCCTGAACGGGAATATCAGTCTCAATTTGAAGAAAGTGCATTTGGACGAGCAAAACCTGATGGGCTTTCAGCTTCCGGCGATGAATATTTCGGAAGGCAATATCGAGATTTCGATCGAAGGCGGAAAACTTCTGATGAAAAACATCAAGCTCGGAAAATCGACCGACGACATTCAGATAAATATGACTGGCGACATCACGCTGAATCGAAACTTGAATTCGAGCGCGCTCAATCTACGAGCGGTTCTAGGTTTCTCAGACAAGGTCAAACAATCCTTTACCATCATCGATTCGCTGATGAGTTCTGCCCGAACTGCCGACGGAAAATACGCCTATAAATTGACAGGGCAAATCGGTGCTCCATTTCCGACTCCTGATGTAAATGGTTCTGCTCCCGCAATTCCTGCAACGAACAAAAAATAAAACTTCTCCGATTCAGAGTTCACGCCGTAGAATAAAGGGATGAAAATCAATTCCCTTCTTTTCGGATTTTTATTTCTACTGACCTTGAGCACCACTCTCGGATGTGGCGCAAACTTGTTTGGCGGACTCAGCAAACCGAGTTCAGATCCTCAAATTCTTTCAGCTGCACGTGCAGCTCTCGATCAGGGAAACTACCAGCAGGCATCCGACCTCTATCAACAACTTTCGAGCAACTCGAATGATTTTAAAGTGAGCGAACTCGGTCTGACCCAACTCGCGCAAGGTAGCTTATTTTCCTATTCAGACCTGATCGTGGCTTTAGGTACCGGCGGCGGAACGGGTGATGCAAACACGTTAGTGAACCTGATCAATGTGCTCGCCCAGCGCAACCTGGCGACCACCGGTAGCCGAGGAAGCCTTCTTACGATCTATCGCAATCAAGCTTCGATTGCCGATCCGGTACTCAAGGGATGGATGCAATTTATCGTGGCGACCACGATGTTCAACGACCTTTTGGCGGCGGCCGCAAAAAACAGTTCGTTTGTGGCAGCAGATCTGGTTGCCAATCCTACGGTGTGTAAAACTGCGAACTGCGCAGATGCGGGTGCCGGAACGGCTGCTTGCACCAAACCTGCCGGTGGGTCATTTTATGATAATGCCAGTGGCGACGGAAGTTCCGGCAGCGATGCTGCCATTTCCATGGATACGAGCCCCCTTTCTGAATGGGAAACTTCAGCCAGCATGAACAAAGTCATTGGCCTCACTTCAGTCCTTCCTGCCCAGTTTGCATCCTTTGCAGGCCCAAACGTAGCCGGCTACCTCGCCATTCTAAAAAAACTCGAGGGCATTCCCTCAGCGGATGCCTGTGGTCGACAGTTTATCCTGGACATTCTTTATCCCTAATCAAAGGACTCATCTTATGAAATCACTTTTACTTTTTTCGCTGTTATTGCTCAGTCCGACTGCATACGGATACAACGCCATTGTGCGGGGATTTGAAAGCATCCGCGCTGAAGGAATGGGAGACGTCCGGTATACCACAGGACTGTTCGAAGAAAACCTGTACGGCAATCCTGCGCGCTCGACTGAAAATGGCGAGAACGAGTTTCAGTTTCTGAACACGACGGTCGAAGTCGGAAGCAATACCTTTTCCGCTGCAAGCGCCATCTCAAAATCAAACGAAAACAATTTGAGCGGCTTCGCTGGCCAAGTAGGCAAACCCGTCTCGGCACATGTTCAATTGATTCCGGCTGCTTTCTATAAGAATCACTTCTGGACAGACAAATGGTCTTTCGGTGTCGACATGATGGTCGGAGCGCAAGCCCTATTCGAAATCAGCAATGCTGGTTTCATCGACCCGATGGCACTGATTACTGCGGGTCCTACCGTCAACCTGGCCAGACGGCTGCTTCCAGAAGATCGACTTTCGATTGGTACCAATTTACACACTGAATTTCGCGGTACTTCGGGCGGTTCGCTCGGCGTACTCGACTTTCTGAACGGAACCAGTATTCCGACTCAGATCAAGGGCGGAAGCGGCATGGGTTTTGATCTCGATCTGGGTGCCACCTTTAAACCGCATTGGACGTTTCTCAAATGCCAATACGAAATCGGCGGCGGCTTTAACAACATTCTGGGTGGAAGTTATACCCAGCTAGGCAATCGAATTGCGGGATGGAACAAAGATCCTCTTGCTACCCCCCGCACCTTTAACTTTGGTGTCGCAGCTCGCAGAAAAGACCTTCGTTTTTTTGATTCTTACCAACTTGCGCTCGAGTTTACCGATATCGGAAATAATGCTTGGGGAAGCCCTTACCGTTTGGTACATCTGGGTACAGAGGAGCGCTGGAAGTTCATTGCACTCAGAGCGGGTATCAATCAGGGTTACTTTACCGGTGGGTTTGGCTTTGACCTTAAGTTCTTCGAACTTAATTTCGCCACTTACGCCGAAGAGCTGGGCCTGAATCCGGGAATCGTTTCGGACCGTCGCTATGCTGCGAATTTCGGCTTTAAAATTTAATGACAGAAAGTAAATCAGTACAAAAACAAGAAAAGAAGCACGGATTTTTTGAAGACTTGATTTACGGTGCCATCATTCCCTTTCGCGCGCTGGATCTGATTTTCTCGAGCCCTCGCTTATTACTCCTGTCGATCCTGCCTGTTCTTCTTTCTGTGGGCATCATCGCGCTGTTCTTTTACCTAGGCGTCACTCGCTTAAGCACTTGGGCTGCCCTTCAGTTTCATCAATGGACACTCGGCGCCGGAAACGTGCTGATGTATGGCTTCATCATCTTGTCAGCCATTGTTCTCGCGTACTGCTGCATTCAAGCCGTAGGCATGATCCTCAGCCTGATCGCCTCGCCCCTGAATGATTTACTGGCGAAGCAGACCGAGATTAATCTCAAGGTAAATCCTCATCCCGAAACCAACCTTTCGGATTGGATGAGTCTGATGTTTCTCGATGCTCGAAAAACCATCCTCAGTCTTTGCCTACTCGTCGTGTTTTCCGTCGGGCTCTTGATCCCGGGCTTGAACATTCTCTTTTTTCTGGCCACGGCATTGCTAAACGCATTTACGTTTATCACCTACCCTCAGAGCCGAAGACACATGGGCGTCATCGCCGCCCTTCAGTGGATGAAAGGAAATTTCGCTTCTTGCCTGGGCTTTGGCATTTTGATCGGCTTGTTATTCGGAGCTCCGCTGATCAACCTTTTTGCCCTTCCGGTTGCAGTGGTCGGCGGGACCATGCTTTACTTTCGAAAATGAACAAAAAAAAAGAACCTGGCAATCTGCGCAGGTTCTTCTTATTAAAATTTTAAAATTGGTTTATTGACCGTCAGTAAAGAACTTCTCTGATTGTTGGTCAAAGTTTCCCATGATCTTACCGGTTGAATCCACCAGCGACTTTCTCAGCTTGCTGGCAATCATCACGACAATCGCCAAGATGAGAATGTATTCGGTGGTAGACTGGCCGGCCCTGCTTTTCAGCGTACGGTCGAAGCCTCGTCTGATCCTGGTCATTATGTTAAGTTTTGTCATAAACATCCCCTCGCTAACGGAGCCTAAAAACCTTTCTCTTTAAGTCTCTGTCCTTCTTGTCGGCGAAAGCGTCAAAAACTTGAGCTGTTTTTTACGCTCGATCGTCCTATTTATAATGATGGCGTTCTTGACTGTATTTGTCAAGTTTTTCTATTCATTTAGTTTCTACTCCATTCTGCAGCCATGTCATTTCTGACACATTCTTGACGCTTACACAGGAATGATTGAAAATAGAGATTATGAAAAGGGTTTCTCTTTCAATCAAGTCCCGCAGCCATCCTGATGTTCTTTGCATTGGCTATGCACTTACCACCGAACTGACGGAGGGTCTGATGACCTTTTTCAGCACGCAGAAGTTTCCAATCGACGAGGAGCTCGAAATTACCACTCACCTTCAAGGCAAGGTGAAGGTATTCCATGTCATCATGAAAACCTTGCGCGAAGAAATATCATCCGGAAAAATCATGAACGCACTGCCCGATGAGAACAGCCCGTTTCCGGCGCGAACCTTTTATAAATGTTATGCCAAGAATGTAGTTGCTCAGGCTCAGGTTGTGCCTCAAGCCGAGGCCGAAGTCGCGCCTGAGGCGCCTCAGGCGCTAGATGAACCCAAAGCTGCGTGAGCTAGGGCAATACCGCCATCCAGGCTCCGAACTTTCTCAAAACCCATTCTTCGAAGCGACAGGGCTGCGTGCAGACTCTTGGTTCCGCTTCGACAAATCAACACCACTTCCTTGTCTTTGGCACCGTCAGCAATCAAACTCGACATCAGATTTACAAACTGTGACAGCGGGATATTTTTAGGGGTCTGAGCCAACCCCATCTTTCGCCAACCTGTTGGAAACGAAAATGCGGGCTCTTCGCGGATGTCGACCAAAACTGCTTCCTGCAGCTGATTCACTGCACTTAAACCAATTGCCTCTTTGGCCCTTGAATCGCCTTGTCCTGTCGGAGTTACTCCACAAACCATCCCTTGAAACTGTTCTTCAAGACGACTGAGCTCACGGTCGCGCTCAACCTTCAGCTTCAGAAACTGTGAAGCGTTCTCGACACCGGATCCATTCAAAGCGCGATCCAGAAGTTCATTTTCACGAATTTCAACTCCTAACGATGTCGCAAAGCTGTTTCGATAGTCATGCGCTGGACAGAGTAGCGTCGTGTCCCGATGAACCATTTCATCCAGCTTTTTCAACGTCGGTTGCAACTGCTCCGGAACACTGCCTTCGAAGTCCGTACGCCCTAGCCCGCCGCAAAGAATGGTGTCACCCACAAAAGCAAACTGCAGATCAGCTTTCGAGATTCTTCCATTTTTGGCTTTTCCACAAAGAAATGAAACACTGTCCTTGGTATGACCCGGCGTTGGAACTCGCGCTACTACAAACGAAACGCCAGAACTTCCTGCCAACTCTATGCCGTCGACCACACTACCGTCTTGCAAAGTCACTTGCGTATGATGCCCATTTTGTGGAGACGGCCACCCCAGGGCATCCGTCGATTTGATTCCGAATTTCTTTTCAAGCACTGGTCGAATGGATTCATGATCAGCATGCCCATGAGTATCCAGCACCGCCACTACCTCGAGCGCATTCACGCGAATAAAACTCTCAACCCTTGCACTCGATCCCCCACACGGATCTACAATCACGCACTTGCGATTACTTCGCTGCGTAAGCACCCAGGTATTCGAATAGCCATCCCAAAACTGGGTGACGCCGTCTTTTAATTCTGATTTAGCAAATAAGGCTTTCGCACACGACTCGATCGCCTGAATGCCACGCTCTATTTCTTCTTGCGGCGTACAAGGGCCAAACGAAAGGCGTAACGCCGAAAGGCTTCGAGAAGCAGGCAATCCCATCGCAGAAATCACATGGCTCGGTTTGGCCGAACTGGCGCTACAAGCGGAACCAGAACTCAGGCGTAAACCGGCAGAATCAAAAAGCTCCATCAACTCGCTACTGCCAAAGCCGGGTACTGAAAAGTT
>CAIKYX010000164.1 GCA_903831745.1 Oligoflexia bacterium | reverse complement strand
GGCCCGACTTTTTTGTTTTCTTAGGGTTGGCTTGATTTATTACATAACGATTGTTAATCTCGCCCGACATGCTGGGATCGGGATTCACGCTTCTATTTTCTGTGCTATTGCTCGGGGTTCACCCGGTGCAGGCGCAGATCCCGGACAGCTCTCCGATTCCTCCCGCTTCAGCGATGATGTCGAGCAAGATCCTTAAGGAAATGGCAAACCGGGCGTCGCATGATTTAACCCTGCTTCGGCTGAACCGGATCCAACCTCCCGCTAAAAAAACGAGTCGAGATCGAGAGTGTGCGGACGAGCTCACGCAATTTTACGCCAAATACCATGAATGGGTTTACGAAAACCGCGAAGAATTGGCCGGAATTGACGATCAAATCGGCGATTTGCTGAAATTGGTCGAACTCCTCCCTGATCTAAAGAAAAACATGTCCAATGGCACGCAATCTACTTTTGAGCAGTTGGTGCACTTCTTTGTTTCGTACCCGGTTGGACCGAATCCGCGCATTACCAATGTGATGGATGAGTCAAAGAGCTCGCTGAACGATCTGATTCAGGAGTTCAATGAACAGAACCTGAGGGCTACCAGCGCTCGAATCAAACAGGTGTGGAGCGCCTATGGTTTAGAGATCGCGCTCGATTTTGGACTCGACGTGGGGGGGCGAACACAAAAAGTATCGGTCGATCTCTCTCAAGTCAGTCGTGTTAAGGCTGAGACACTTTGGAAACAGTTGGCCGAAACCGATGCCCGAATCGGCCCCCAAAACAGTCATTACACGCTGAATGGCCAGAGGAGGTTCCGTGACATGCAAACGGAACTCATTGAAAACACGCATAATCACTGCGTCAATGAGCTTAAGGTCGATCCTCCGGCAGGAAAATCGCCGATTCACCTCACGCAGACCGAAATCGATCTTCAATTCAAGTCCCAGCATCCTAAGCAGTCCCGCCAGTACTTCCGCCATTACTGGAAAAGATAGTTTTCTTGACAAAATGCCTTTAATTCAATAGAATCAAGCGGTCAGCCAATCTTAAAAAATCGCGTTGACCTTCCGAGTGGGGCCGCACGAACGCTTTGCGTTTTGGACCTGCCGGAACCGTAGTTCAGCCAAAGGCTGAACCTACAATAGCAAGGAACTAAATCAAACTATGTCAGATGTAACCAAAACAGAAGCTGCTCCCAAGCAGCCAAAAGCTCTGCTTAAAAACCTGAGCTGGATCGACGAATTCAGTGATTCACAGGGAGACCTGGTCGAATCAAAAGTAACACTAGGAGAAAATTTCTCTGAGATGTTCGAACAAGCACAAAAAGATAGCGGTATTCAAGAAGGCGCTGTGATCAACGGAAAAGTGATCAACATCGGCCCTGAGAACGTCACTGTCGATATCGGCTTCAAATGCGAAGGCGTTGTACCGATTTATGAATTCAAAGACGCAACCGGTATTGCAAAAGTCACCATGGGTGATGTGCTGTCGGTATACGTTGAACGTCTCGAAATCGAGAACGGAATCATTCACCTTTCAAAAGACCGCGCCGACATCATCAAGGCGTGGGACGAAATTTCTGCTGCCTGCGACCAGGATCAACTGGTTGAAGGTATCGTGATTGCCAAAGTAAAAGGCGGCTTAGCAGTCGACATCGGCGTTAAGGCTTTCCTTCCTGGCTCACAAATCGACAATAAAGCGGTCAAAAACCTCGATAAATTTGTCGGTCAGCGCATGAAGTTCAAGATCCTGAAGTTCAACAAGAAGCGCGGAAACATCGTGCTTTCTCGTAAAGCAGTCGTGGCTCAAGAGCGCGAAATGCAACGTGCAGAAACCCTGTCTCAAATGCAAGAGGGCATGGTCGTTGCCGGTACAGTGAAGAACATCACTGAATACGGTGCGTTCATTGATCTCGGCGGTATGGACGGATTGTTGCACATCACCGACATGTCTTGGGGACGCATCAAGCACCCAAGCGAGTTGTTTCAAGTCGGCGATGAAGTAAAAGTGAAGATCCTGAAGTACGATCGCGAAAAAGAGCGCGTATCACTGGGTCTCAAACAAGTATCACCGAATCCATGGGAAGAAGCAGAATACAAATTCCCAGTCGGCAAAGTGGTCGGCGGAAAAGTTGTGTCTCTTAAAGACTACGGCGCATTCGTTGAACTCGATGACGGCGTAGAAGGTTTGATCCACGTTTCAGAAATGTCTTGGACAGAACGTGTGAAAAACCCAGGCAAATTCGTTAAAGTTGGTGATGCT
>CAIKYX010000163.1 GCA_903831745.1 Oligoflexia bacterium | reverse complement strand
CCCTTTTTCAGATCATTGTTTCGACGTAGTTACTTGCATGGATTTTCTAGAGCATGTTGATGAACCGCAAAAGATAGTTCAGGAGATTTCAAGAGTCTTAAAACCAAATGGGATTTTTATTTTTCATACCTTTAATAGAAACTGGGTCGCACACTTAGTGATCATTAAGGGGGTAGAGTGGTTTGTTAAGAATACTCCAGATCATATGCATGTCATTGAGCTTTTTATAAAGCCTGATGAGCTTAAGCGTTATTGCGCAATGGCGGGATTGAATGTGAAATCATTAAAAGGGTGTACTCCAAAAATATCCAGAGCGTTTTTTAAGATGCTCCTCACTGGAGAAGTACCCGAAGATTTTGAATTTAAAATTACTTCGAGTACTTTATTGAGTTATATCGGGTACGCGGTACGGTAAAACTTATTGTGAAATCACCTCGAAAGCGTTGGCATTTTCAATGCGACCAGCGTTGCTCCCTAAGCTTGCCCGCAGCCGCGATCTCGCTTCGCTTCCTTCTGGGACCACCACAAAAGTTTTACCCACTGATTTTATTTTTTACGAAGTTGTGAGCGTCGCGCTTAGCCACTCACAAAACCTTTGCTCACATCCTGTTCGCAAGTAGACATTGAGTCTGCACGGTTTTGTTCTCTTCGATTCCTGCTGGGACCACCAAAACAATTTCGCCTTCTACTTTCCAATTTAAGAAAGTCGAGCGAGGTGAACGAATGCAGGTGTAGGTATAACTACTCCGAATGAGTGAGACCGATGCGAGACGAACTTAAATTGGAAAGTAGAAGAGCGAAATGGTGGTCCCAGCAGGAATCGAACCTGCAACAGCCCTTTAGGAAAGGGCCGTTATATCCATTTAACTATGGGACCATGACCCACAGGATAGCAAACTTTTGCCTGGATTTCACTCACCGTAAAAAATTTCGGGGCAATGTCATATTTACGGCAAAAATGGCAAAAAACAAAAAAATAGGAGCTATGGGGAGGGGTGGGTGTGAATACCTGTTGTGTAATTGCCGGGGTGAAATCTAGAATAGGGGTATGAAACCACCGATGATTTTCGGAGACATCCTGATGGATCTCTTTCCTGATGGCAGTCGCATTCCGGGCGGCTGTGGCCTGAATGTGGCTTGGCACCTTCAAGGACTGGGGCTCGAACCGATTTTGGTAAGCCGGGTGGGTGCTGACCCTTTAGGCAACGAGCTTCTGAACCGCATTTCCGAGTGGGGGATCAATACACAGGCCATTCAGGCGGATACGATTCATCCTACGGGCACCGTAAATGTTTCGATCAATGAACGAAACGAGATTTCATTTACGAGTCCGAGTAATACAGCCAACGACTTTATCTCGGACGAGGCTCTTTTTTTTGCAGATCAGGCGAGTCTAATTTATTACGGTACTTACATTCTCAGAGGTGGCGATTCGAGAGATACCCTTCAAGACCTGATTCGGGGTTCACTCTATCGTTTTGTCGACGTTAATCTGAGGCCACCGTTTTGGAGTGCCGAGATTGTCGAAGGGGCTCTGAGGCAGGCGAACTGCGTAAAAATGAACGAAGAGGAATATTTCGAGTTGCTGAGGCTCACTCAAAATACCGAGCTCGAATTTAAGTTCGGCGCGCAAGCTCTGATGAAGTATTACGAAATTAAAGAGTTGATCCTGACCCTGGGTGAAAAGGGGGCGCTTCATTTTAAAGGGCTAGAACAGGCCCCATTATCTTTTTATTTTGATCGGCCCGTAGGCCAATTTGTGGATGCAGTGGGCGCAGGCGATGCTTTTTGTGCCGCCCTGATTTACTCTCAGCACCTAGGATTGCCGGCTGAAATCGCACTTAAAAATGCCTGTGAGTTTGCAGCGAGAACGTGTGCTTTTAGGGGAGCAACGAGTCCTGATCGCAAGTTCTACGAATCGGCATTAAAAATATG
>CAIKYX010000162.1 GCA_903831745.1 Oligoflexia bacterium | reverse complement strand
TGAATGGAAACCATGCCGATAGTGTAATGGCACAAGATAGCTTGACTGCAAGTCGTACATGACGAGCAGGTGCGAAAGCAGAGCATAGTGATCCGACCTTGTGTATTAGATGCAGGGGAAGCTCAACGGATAAAAGCTACTCCGGGGATAACAGGCTAGTTCCGCCCGAGCGTCCACAGCGACGGCGGAGTTCGGCACCTCGATGTCGGCTCATCATATCCTGGGGCTGGAGAAGGTCCCAAGGGTTTGGCTGTTCGCCAATTAAAATGATACGCGAGCTGGGTTCAGACCGTTAAGTGTTTTTCGACTAAACTCCTGTTAAGGAGAAGAGCACTTTACAGTCTGAATCCTCGAGTTTAATGTTACCGAGTTTTGAAATGTAAGAATGAAGTCTTTTTCGTTTAATAAAAAGTCTTGGAATGTCATAAATAAACATCCAAGCAACAAAGATAGAAATTTGATTGGGTCTATAGAATAGGCCTGATACAAATGATGAACCAAACCATAATTGCGGCGGTCGGCAATAGCGATATTGCATGACATGTTCAACTAATATCGGTGAAACCCACTTTATAAAATATTGGGGGCAATACCGAGGGAAATCTACAAAGATGCCCGTAGAGACTAAACGTTGAAATACTCTCTGAGTATAAGTTATAGTCCAATCCATACAGTAATGTATGAAAAGATGCGCAAGACAGGTTGGTCTCCTATCTACTGCAGGCGTTGATTCTTGAGAAAATTTGTCCCTAGTACGAGAGGACCGGGATGAACTGACCGCTGGTCTGTGAGCTGTCCTGCCAAGGGCACTGCTCAGTAGCTATGTCGGGAATGGATAACCTCTGAAAGCATCTAAGAGGGAAGCCAGTTTCAAGATAAGGAATCATAGGGTCGTAAGAGATGATTACGTTGATAGGCTTTAGGTGAAAGCTCAGTAATGAGTTGAGCCGAGAAGTACTAATTACCCATATTCCTAATAGGAAATTTGAACGTCACAGTTCAAAGTAACACATTTTCACGATGTGAATCTGCTGTTGAAAAATTGTTTCCGTATTTTTATACAATAAATTGAGTTCTCTGTTCTGGTGATTTGGTACTGTGGTCACACCTCTTCCCATTTCGAACAGAGTCGTTAAGCACAGCTACACCGATGGTACTTCTCACGAGGGAGAGTAGGTGTCGCCAGAACTGAGGACTTAATATGATAAAAATGAATTCTCAATCAGCATGAAGTTGACAATGATCTGTCAAAGAAAACTTCTTACAAAAACCATTCGCTTAAGCGAATGGTTTTTGTTATAATAAAAGTATAACTATGGATTGGTCTACGCGGAAAAAGATGGGGTGTTTTGGAATGATGGCGGCAGCAGCGCTGCTCATTTTAGGGTATTACGCTTATAAAATATTTTTCACTCATGTCCCAACATGCTTCGATAATATACAAAACCAAGACGAACAAGGAATCGATTGCGGGGGCATCTGCGCGCGTTTTTGCCCCTTCCAGACCAAGAAAATCGTCCCCTTGTGGTCTCAGGCCTTTCCAATACAAAACGGGGTTTATAGCTTGGTTTCATACATCCAGAACCAAAATATTAACGCTGGTATACAAAAAATAAATTACGAATTTCGCGTATATGACAGTAATAATATTTTGGCGGGGGATCCGGTGACAGGAACTACCTTTATTGCCCCAAACCAAAGCACTGCTATTTTTGAATCGCCAGTAAGTACGGGTAATCGAGTTCCTAAAAATGTATTCTTCTCGTTTACTTCGGATCCTGTTTGGGAAAAAACAGATATGAAATATTCTGTACCACAACTTACGATTACAAATACAAAATTGACCGGAGCAGATACATTGCCAAAACTTTCTGCTGACGTTGTGAATAATACACTCTTTGATTACAAAAACATTGAGGTCGTGGCTATCTTGCACGGCGCTGATGGTAATGCCGTAAACGCAAGTGACACTCATATTGCTTCACTTCCGCAACAGTCTAGGTATACCGTGTATTTTACCTGGCCACAAAAATTCACTGAACCGATCACAAATATAGAGATAATCCCAAGGCTTGATCCGTTTACGCAAGCTAAATAAGTGTGCTAAACTCCCTCCATGTTTTCTCGAGCCCTTAAAAATATCGACTGGGTTATGGTCGGTTTTATGGTGCCTATTTTGTTCGCGGGGCTCATCACCATGTCCTCTTTTTCAAATACCACTTCTTATTTTTTGAAGCAAAGCATTTGGATTTTAGTAGCATTTTCTATTTTTTTTGTCCTTGCAGGAATTGACGCGCAAATATTTAAAAAAACACGCACGCTTGTATGGTTGTTTTTGTTCGGGGTGGGGCTTTTAATGGTCCTGTTCGTTCTTGGGCACGTTTCTAAAGGGGCGGAACGATGGCTATCGCTTGGGGGGTTTTCGCTTCAGCCAGCTGACCCCATGAAGCTTATTTTGATTTTAGTGCTCGCAAAATATCTTTCGCGTCGCCATATTGAAATTGCCGATGTAAAACATGTTCTTATTTCTGCTGCATATTTTTTTATACCGTTCGTACTTGTTTTTTTGCAGCCTGACTTGGGCTCGGCGATTATTTTAGCGTTCATTTGGTTTGGGATGATGCTTGCGTCAGGTATCTCTAAAAAGCATTTGGGTATTTTGTTTACGGTTGCAATCGTTGCTTTTG
>CAIKYX010000161.1 GCA_903831745.1 Oligoflexia bacterium | reverse complement strand
TGTATGCCACGAAACCCTTCATTGGCAAGCGTACCCCAACTCGAATACGGAGGTTGAAGTCCGAGCCCTACAAACGAGAGAAAACTTTCGGTCAAAATATTATTCGGAATCTGAAACGTCAGCGACACCACCATTGGTCCGATCAGATTCGGGATGATGTGTTTGAAGAGCACCTTCATGTGGGTAAGGCCGATTGTGCGACCTGCTTCGACAAATGGCAGCTCTCGGGTTTGTAACACCATCGCTCGAACCAATCGGGCTTGCGTTACCCAAGTGGTCATCCCGATTGCTAAAAAAATTCCAAAAAACCCGCGGCCTACTATGAGCGTAAGCAAAATCGCGAGCAGAAGCATCGGAAAGATATAAAAGAAATCGACGATACCCATCAGAATCTTGTCCCAAAGTCCGCCAAAATAACCGGCGATTGCACCGCTGAATGTTCCGAGCACGAGGGCAAAAATGGCGGTACAAAATCCCACGGCCAATGAAAGTCTGGCGCCGTAAATGATCCGGCTAAATAAATCCCGTCCCAACACGTCGGTGCCCATCAAGAACTGGTGATTCGGTGGAATGAGATTCGGACCGACCGCGACTGCATCGTACGAATACGGTGCTATCAAAGGGGCTGCGATGGCCACCAGGCTTAGAAAAATCAGAATAAAGATGCTTAAGCTAAAGCGCTTGTCGCGAAAATAATGTTTCATGAGCGCGACCCCATTCGGATGCGCGGGTCGATCCAACTGTAAGTTAAATCAATCAGAAGATTACTCAAGGTTAGAATGATGCCGTAGGTGAGGGTGATGCCCATGACCATGGGATAGTCTCGATCGATCACCGAGGTGACAAAGTATTGCCCGATGCCTGGAATTTGAAAAATGGTTTCGACTACATAACTTCCGGTCACTAGTGAGGCCGCAATCGGACCGAGCATGGTTACGATTGGAATGAGCGAGTTCTTAAGTGCATGTTTAAAGAGCACGGTGGTATGCGAAAGTCCTTTGCTGTAGGCCGTGCGGATAAAATCCGTGTGCATGACTTCGAGAATAGTCGTACGGGTCATACGTGCGATGATCGCAAGTGGTCTGAGTGAAAGCGTGAGCACCGGAAGGACCATGGCTTTCTTGTCTTCCCAGAGTGCGGGTGGCAGCCAACCGAGATAGTTTGAAAACAAGAGGACGAGCAGGGTTGCAACTAAGTACGAGGGTAGCGTAATTCCGGATACGGCAAAAAACATCGCTGAAGTATCGAGAATTGTTCCGCGCTTCCATGCTGAGAGCACTCCGAGGAGTACACCTCCCACGATGGCGATCAAAAGGGCAAGAATTCCGAGCTCGAGAGAAGCCGGAGCGCCATCTCGGATAATCTCAGTCACCGGAGTACCCATAAAATGAAACGAGTCTCTCAGATCGCCATGAAGCAAATCCTTGCACCAGCCCAGATATTGCGAATAGATCGGCTCGCTTAAGCCGTATTTTGCCTGAATGTTAGCCTGAATTTCGGCGGGCCAGACCCGGTCGCCATCAAACGGACCGCCGGGTGCAAGCCTGATCAAAAAGAACGTAGCGGTGATCAAAAAGAACAACGTAATCAAAGTCTGAAAAAGTCGTTTGATGATAAACGTCAGCATGGCGGTTTAAACTTCGTCCTCTTCAGAAAATGGAGCCTGTGCCAGCGCTAATTTGGGATATGAGATCCACCCCGACTTGACCGGAAATCCTTTAGGAGGGGGTACGCATTCTTTTCGGTCGAGCAAGAGCACGG
>CAIKYX010000160.1 GCA_903831745.1 Oligoflexia bacterium | reverse complement strand
CTAGTTCTGCGGCAACCTTTTCAAACACCTTGGCTACTGTCTTAATTTTTGGATGGTCTGGTGCAACACCGGAGCGAACTAAGCCCCATGGTGTTGGGAGGCGTTCAATCATGTCTATTTCAAAAGTGAGTTCATCGGTCTGAGCATTTTGAAGAGCTTGCGCTGCAAAGTACCCAGAAGGACCTGCGCCAACAATGGCCACTCGGTACGTTGAACTCATAAGTTAATTCTAGGGTTTGAATTTGGCACGGGATACACAGTTCACAGTTACAAGCCTCACTATTGCTTTCTGTGCAGCGTACCTTTTGAGGAAATTTCCAGTGGAATAGGGTCGCAGATGCGTCCAGTGAACTCGGGTGTTGATTGGCCAGCCTCAAAACCAAGAAGAACCCATTGTCCGGTTCTATCCTTGATAATTCTTGCCGCATATATTCCATCTACATCGATGATGTCTGTGCGATCAAAATGGAAAGGCCCAGTCGGTGAATCCGCCGGGACTGAGTATGTGCCCGTTTTAAATCCTGGTTTAATCTCGTTGAGATCATGTGCGTTTACACAAAAAATGAGTACATATTTTCCGTCAATTTGCTCTACTTGAATAACCTCAACCTGACCAAAGCCTGACTCGCCATGTAGCGGTTTCTGTACAGTCCAATTTTTCAAGTCCGGTGAAATGGAATGTGCAACTGTTGCGCGCGTTTTTAATCCGCCGCCTTTGATATCTGCAGTGTTGAGCATGTGCCACAATTTATCCCGCTCGTCGAAGAACACCCATGGATCGCGCCAATTTGTGTTTGGATCTCCATTTTCTTGAGATTCATAAATATTTGGGTCGGCACTTGTTACTGGATTATTTGAATTACGAGTCCAAGTAATTAAGTCAGGGCTCGTTGCCAATCCGATTTGTTGAACTATCCCACCGTTGGGACGTGTTACGCCTGTATAAAACATGTAATACAAATTATCTACAGGGTTTTTTACAACACTTCCTGTCCACGTCGCAACTTCATCCCATGCCGGAGCATCGCCAGCAACAAGAGCATCTGGAAGCAAGGTCCAGTTCTTTAAATCTTTAGATTTCGCATGTCCGATGGATGCGCGAAAATGTCGCTTATCTGGATCAATTAACGCTTTAGACGCGCGTAGAAAGAAAATGTGGAAATCATCGCCATCATCGAAGAGCCAACAATCCCAAACCCAGTGATCTGCTAGTTGAAGCACTCTATTTCACTGCACCACTCGAAAGGCCAGATATGAATTGCTTTTGTAGGAAAAGGAAGAAAGCGATAATTGGAATAACTGCCAAAACCAAACCAGCCATTGCTTGCCCATATTGGGTCGAATACTGTCCATAGAAAAGGTAGGTTGAGAGCGGAAGTGTTTGGGTTTCTCTTGTTAATACAAGGCGAGGAAGTAGGAAGTCATTCCAAATCCAGAGTGAATTAACGATTGCAACCGTTGCAGTGATTGGACGGAGCATTGGAAATATGATTCTCCAAAAAATGGTGAAATCATTAGCGCCATCTACTGAAGCAGCCTCATCAATTTCGGATGGGATTTTCGAGATAAATCCGTGATACAAAAATGTTGAGAGAGCAACTCCAAAACCTTGGTAGAAAAATATCAACGCTATTCGATTATTGAGCGAAACAAATTGAGCAAAAATTGACATAAATGGAATCATCAAAGCTTGGAATGGAACAATCATTGAGGCCACGAGAATTAAAAACGTAGTCTTTGTAAATCGATTCTTTGTCCGCGCTAAATAGTATGCAAGCATTGAGGAGAGAATTATCAAAATGGATACGCTGAAGAGTGTGATGACAATTGAATTTACAAGAGATCTAAAGAAATTCATCTTTTGCATTGCCTGTTGGAAATTATCCAAAGTAAATTGCGTTGGCCAGCCAAGAGGATTAGCCAAGATGTCGTACTTGGGTTTGAAGGAGTCCAATAAGACTAAGAAAAATGGCGCCACATATAAAAGTGAGGCAAATAGTCCGATACAAAAAATAATTTTTCTACCCACTGAGCGTTGGATTTTCATTGCTGAACCTCCATGCGCTTACTGACTATGACTTGCAGGAGCGCTGCAATCGCAACCATAAAGAACATCAACACTGCCTGGGCTTGACCTGTTCCAAAGTGACCGAAGGCAAACGCCTCTTGAAAGATATGCATAGAAATTAACTCAGTTGTTCGATAAGGACCGCCGCCAGTCAATGCCAAGTTAACGTCATAAGCCATAAATCCCCCGCGCATGGTTAAGAAGAGTGCGATGGTAAATGACTGTGCCATTAATGGCATTTTGATTGAATAGAGCATGCGAATAGGTGAAGCTCCATCTACTTTGGCGGCTTCAAGAAGATCTTGCTCGATACTTATCAATCCGGTTATATAAATAATCATCATGTATCCGGAGGACTGCCATACCGTCACAATGATGAGAGCCCAGAATGCTTTGTTTGTGTCGTTGAGCCAAGAATCGTTAAAGAATGGCAAGTTAAATTTTCCTGCGATAGATACAAGTGCGGTGTTAAAAATAAACTGCCAAATTACACCTAAAACAACGCCACCAATAAGGTTAGGTACAAAGAAAAAAGTACGGAAAATATTCGAACTCTTAAGTTTTGCAGTGACGAGCAGTGCCAAACCAAAAGCAACGGCGTTTACCAGAATGAGAGAGACAAGAACGAATTTCAGCGTAAAGCCGAGCGTGGTCCAAAAGGCAGGATCTTTGAAAGACTTAATGTAGTTATCAAATCCTGATAATTTCGTGAACTTGAATCCATTCCAATTTGTGAAGGTAAGAAAGAAACCTTGGACAAAAGGGTAAACAAGAACGGCTAAGAAAATGGAGAGAGGGATAGCCCCGAAAGTCAAAAATCTCTTTCGGTGTCTAGCGCGCTTCTGCTGACTCATCACATCTTCTTTCCAGATAGTTAAATATGTTTGATACAGAATAGCGAGGCCATCCTCAAGGGTAAACCCCCAAGAATGGCCTCAACTAATTTCTTGCTTCCTTGTTGCGACTAGTTGTGACTAGTTTTTACTTGAATTTGGGAAAAGAATTACTTCTTCTCTCCACGCCAAGTCTTAACTGAGCCCTTCCAAGCGCCTTGGATTGCTGTAGCAAGTTGGGCAGCGGTGATCTTGTCAGTGAAGTACTGCTGCATAGATACCTTGCCAACTGCTTCCTGCAAACCAGCTGGGTAGTAAGTGTTGATCCATTCAAGTGTCTTGTTAGCCGCTACAAATTTAGCGATTTCCTTTGACATGAATGTTGTTGGAGGAACATTCCAGTTTCCGTAAACAGGAATGAAGCCCATTCCGCCGCCAGTTTTAGTGGTTGGATCTGAAACGTGGTGTTGGCCAGCAGATGATGTATAGAGCCAAGTCAAGAAGTCAACAGCACCCTTGCGTTCTGCATATGTTGATTGGGTGTTGTCGATCATGAAGTAGCCAGGTACGCCAACAGGAATTGAATCATTTCCGTATGACTTTGCATCAGTGCTTGTAGGCAATGGCATGATTCCGAAGTTTGTTGTTGATGAAGCCTGAAGCAAGTTTGGCTCTGTCCAGTTACCTTGGAACATAAAGCCATAGTCGCCGCCTGATAGATCAGCAATAGAAGCATCATATTCAGTATCTGTCAGATTGACCTTTGAACCGTTGTACTTCTTAAGAAGGTCGAATGTAGCCAACCAGTTCTTGTAAGCAGGATCGGAAGAAAGATCTTTTGTACCAGCAGCTAGACCATCAAGAACAGCCAAGCGGCCTTCGTGTGTCTTTGCAGCGGTTGCGTGGAAAATGTTTGTGAAGTGTGCACCAAGTGACCACCAGATTGCTGAGAAGTGAATTGCCTTCTTACCCTTAGCTTGAAGAGTTTTGAAAGCATTTTCTAAATCTGTGCGTGTCTTGATTGTTGATGGATCGATACCAGCTGCATCAAGAACTTTCTTGTTGTAAAGAAGTCCGAAAGCTTCAGCTGTTGATGGAACACCAACTTGCTTTCCACCGACGTTGGCTGCAGCAAGAAGACCCTTAGGAGCTAGACCTGTAAGGCGTTGTCCCTTCCAGTCCATGACTTTGTCAGCCATGTCAGGAATCTCTTGGAGTGTGTACATAATTGTTGGTGCATTCTTAGCAGCGTACATTGGTGTTACGTTTTGCAAGAATGTGAGGTTGCGATCACCTGGAATTGACTTCAGTGTGTAGCAAGACTGACTCTTGTTGTAATCCGCGACAGCTAATAGGAATTGATCCTGAATTTCTGGCTTGATCGTGCCAAGCATTGTTACGGTTGTGCGTTTTCCACAAGTTGCAGCGTGTGCTGTTGTCGCAACTGTTAGAGAAGTCGTCAACACCGCAGCAAGGGCGAGGGCACCTAGCTTTGTAGCTTTCTTCATGTAGTTGGTCCTTTCGATACCCCGGCTCTCTTTGGCGAGCGGAGGTTTTGAAAAAGTCTAGGCGAATGATTTGCACCTAAACAGGCAGGACTCATAACAATTGCTGCAAGGAGATAGGGTCATTTATAACGTTTAGATAACATTAAGGGGAACTAGGCGG
>CAIKYX010000159.1 GCA_903831745.1 Oligoflexia bacterium | reverse complement strand
TACAGGCTTATTGGCTGACTTTAAAACCTAGCTCAAGCGAACAAACTCATGTGAGTTTACGGGTATTATCGCTCGTTAAAGCGAGCTTGGAACAAAAATCAATCCTTAGATTAAAAAGCGTCATGGAGATGACATTAAACCCAGCTAATTTAAGCTAAACACATTTAAAAAGACAGGCGCTCTCTTTTAAGTTGAGGAATTAAGGGGGTCAAGAGTGACACCATAGCTATTTTAGGTAGATTGCCCGATAATTTAAATACACGAGCGCTGGCCCTAAGGCTGGCTGCAAAGAGGGGTAACCAAACTATGTCTATGAAAAAATATTATTCCGAATCAAATTGCTTTAAATTTCGAAAATTGGCTACTTTTGCGTTTTTGGGAATAGGTTTTTTGAATAATCCGGCGCATGCATTTATTTCAATAAGTGGCCCCAGCGGGCATTTTTCAGGGCCGTGGAGTGGTGATGGCAAATGTTTTTGCTACGCGGGATCAGCCGCAGTTGGAACCGAGACATGCTGCAGTTCCGCATGCCTTGATAAGTGTATCGGAAGTAAAGCACAAGTAACTGCGGATACATTTACCGTAAAGTCAACACAGGCAAGAGGCACTACTCGGTAGTTAACCGCGATCATTGGATGCGAATGAATCACTAGTCCACGAGTCAGGCCATTTTTCGTATCGCACAAGAATTCATCTCAGGTCATCAGTCGCGAACGGGCATGATCACGAACCTAAAAAAGACAATGTCCATTTCGGTAATGCTTATGAAAAATCTGCACGAAAGTAGGCCAGTTTGTGTCTTTCCTTGCAGGTGCGCATATGGCATAACGCTATTCATGAAAACTCTTTCGATTCAAAAACTTCATCCCGACGCAAAAGTTCCAACCCGTGCGTACGAACACGATGCGGGGCTAGATCTCACGACTGTAGAATCTTATGTTTTAAAGCCGGGTGAAGGTCGAATTTTTAAGACAGGACTCGCGCTCGCACTCGACCCAGGTTTTGTCGGACTCGTCTGGGACCGCTCGTCGATGGGTAAGCGTGGAATTAAAACTCTCGGGGGCGTGATTGATTCAGGTTACCGAGGCGAAGTCGGAGTCATTCTCTGGAATCTTTCACCCGAGCCCCAAGAAATCAAATCGGGCGAAAGAATTGCCCAGCTTCTCATTCAGGCAGTCGCTACTCCGCAAACACTCGAAGTAATAAGTCTCAGCGACACTTCTCGAGGCGCCGGAGGATTCGGTAGTTCAGGGGTTTGATCGAGTCAATTCGGCGTAGTTTTCGAGCGGCAGACCTGCTACTCGAGTATCAAAGTCCTCTGGCACCTTGAAGTTCATCTCGGTAACTGTTTTTGCCAAACGAATGTGTTCTTGTTCTTCGAGTGCGATTTGCTGAAACACTCGTGCGGTAATCGGATCAATCGAAAGAAGCGTCTCGTAAAATTGTTCGCCCGCAATTCGGCCGCGTTCTTCTGCATTTGCCATAAATACCGCAAATTTTGTAGCATCTGCGCAGTGATCAAATGAATTCCAGAGCGCGAGGCTGACCGGGCGTTCATCGATCTTTAATCCGATTTCTTCGATTCTCCAAAGTAGCCACTGGAGATGCTTCTGCTCTTCGGCCGCGAGTTTACGCCAGATTTTTTTTACTCCTGGCGATACTTCCGAAAAAACATCAGCTGCGGTTTCGAACGCATGGGTCGCCTGTTTTTCGGCGAACGCAACAAAACGGAGCCGGTCACCCAGGCCTTCTGGAGTCGAGAGTGAGCGGGGATAGGGCGCTTTTTCACCCGGGGCGCAAATGCTAAAGGGGCTCCAATTTATTTTGATTTCTGAAAAGAGTCCCATGCGCCCCCTATTTCTAGAATCAATCGGAACTCCTTTTCGCCCACCGGCATACATGAAAGTTGCGACTGTTTGATGAGGGGCAAAGTTTTGAGTTGAGGCGTACTTTTGAGTTTTGCCAAAGAAACAGGTTCTGCCATATGGCTGAAATACGCGATGTCGACTTGTACCCAATCGCCTTTTTTCTTCGGATCCGGGTCGGGATAAGCTTCCTTGATGATTCGGGCAATGCCGACCACGGCCTTCTCTTTGCCGCTATGGTAGATCAGGGCGAGATCGTCTTTCTTGCAGAGGCGCAAGAAATTGCGGGCCTGAAAGTTACGGACCCCGTTCCAGGCGGTTTTCTTTTCCTTTTTCAGGGTATCGAACGAATAGGTCTCAGGCTCGCTTTTAAATAACCAGTATTGAGTCATAACGCATAGTATTAACATGAATCGAAGCTCGCCGGCATCGGTAGTTTTTCTGCAATGAAATCGTAAATTTACTGACGGATCCTCGGATTGATTCTGTATTTTCCTGTGTTACCATAAAGGTATGAAGACTCGTATTCAGCAAGGATCGCTGATTGGCTCGCTTTTGCTGTTCCTGCTCGTTCAGGGCTGCGCCCGATCGGACGCATATAAAAAAGATCATGAGTTCTATGAAGAAACGGGCGAAGGTTACTATTCGCAAAAAGAAACTTCGACTCCGACCGATCATCTCGAGAAATTAAAGCAGCCAAAAAAGAAATTGGCCGTACTCGCGTTTTGGAACGATACGCCTGTCAGTGACGAGACCATCGGCGCCTACACCGCAGACGAGCTCAAGCGCGCGCTCGTGCAGACGAGAAAAATTTTATTGCCTGATGATAAGTCGATCATGACAGTGACCAAGGATTTCGTCGAAGGCGATCGTGTGCAGGTCACCCAGCTCATTCGCGAAGGAAAGCGTCTGGGAGTGAATAGCATCGTCGTGGGCCGGATTTCGAAAATTACCTTCCGCCAAGAGAAAGAAGAAGTGGGCTTGCTGAGAGAGGCTCAGAGCCTGGCCTCGGTCGAAGTCGAGATGAAAGTGTTTGATGTGGGTTCCGGTCGCGAAGTTCATTCGGCCAGAAAAGTCGGAGTAGCGCAGAATACCGAGCACGTCTTATTCGGTTCAGACGCCAGTAACTCTAAAGAAATTCGCGCCGAAATCGAAAGAACCGCCGTGCGGGATGCAATCGGAAAGCTTGTACCCGATGTGCTTCTTTCGCTTGATAAGATGGATTGGCAGGGAAGAGTTGCCAAGATCTTAGGAAACAAAGTATATATTAATGCCGGAAAGGCATCGGGATTGCTTGCGGGCGATATCCTGAAAGTCATGAGCCCTGGCGAAGAAATAGCGGATCCGGTAACCCGGGCCTATTTGGGCCGCTCGGAAGGTTTTCTGAAAGGAACGCTCGAGGTCACCGAATTTATCGGTACAGACAGCTCGATGACATTGATACATACAGGTGGAAATTTTCAAGAAGGTGACGTGGTCCGTCTCTATTAATCGCACAACTTCTGACCAGAAGTTTGGTTTTACTGATCTCCTCGAGCTTCAGGAAAATACGCTTGCCCAGCTTTCTCCGAAATCGGAAAGCGCACTCTTGTTTGCGGAGATGGCACCGACCGTCACTCTCGGAGCACGGCAAATGCACGATGAAGCCCAGCGACCATTTATTGATGCCTTAAGAACCCGTTTGGCCGCCAAAGGTGTCGATCTGACCGCAGGCGAGAGGGGCGGTAAGGAAACCTGGCATGGTCCCGGTCAATGGGTGGGGTTTGTACTCACGCCGCTCGAAGAATTTACGGGCGAGCCACGCGCGGTTCGCAAAGCCGTTTATCAGATTCTAGACCGCGTCCTTTCGGTCGTGCATCAGTATCAGCCGGATGCGCGCATCGAAGATGGCGACCGCCTCGGAATCTGGAGCAAGCGCGGAAAGCTTGCTTCAATCGGAATCAAAATCAGAAGCGGCTATATTACCAGCGGGTTTGCATTGAATTGTTATCGAACGCCGCTGAGTTTTTATGGCATCGATCCGTGCGGCTTAAGTGGTGCGCAGCCTGATTTTTTGTTTGGCTCATCTATTGCGAATCCTGAACTCGAGTTTCAGTCCTTGCCAGCGAAGCTTGCACAAAGTTTCGAGCATGGTCAGGGGGCCTCGTCGAAATAAGGAATCGAATGTGCGGGTTCTTGGATGATCTCGATTCCGCGGCTCGTAATTTTGTTTCTGACTGACGCCGAATTTTTTCCGGTGATCATGACCTTGTATTGATATGGCAGACCCAGATATTCGATAATGTCTTTCATCGTCATCAGCTGATTTTCATCAGATTCCTGCCATTTTCCCGACTTCAAGGTAAATGAACCCATATTCAGGGATTTCGATTTGACTTCGATCAACGCGTGTCCGTCGAAGAGGTCGATTTCCTTTTCAGAAATATACTGGTTGGCTGCTTCTAAAAGATCCCAGGTGCTGTAATTCGAACTGGCACTCAAAGCGGTATTCATCACCCCCAGGCCAGAAACAGTGAGTTGCGGATGAGCGAGATGGATCGCCTTTTTGATCGATTCAGGATCTTGAAATATTCTCGGGTATTTCATGATGGCTTGATTGAGCAGATTCTTATCGGCCTTCAGTGCTTCAGTTTTCTTCTTGAGTTTGAAAGTAAATTCCGGAAGTTCGCTTAATCTGACAGATATGGATTTGATGTCTGGTAAGGTAATGGCGCCTCGAATTTCGGAAATTGCGCCGCTGGCTCGGTTGTAAAGTTCTTGCGCGAATTTTTTTTGATGCTCGAGCGGCGAAGTGCGGGTTACTTCTATATTTCGCCTGATTGCTTTTTGAATTTCTTCTAGTGCCGATGCTCTCATGGTTTCGATGGGTTTTGTGTTTTCTTCTGCGTTAAGTGTGATCCTTAAAAGCTCGTTGAATATTTCATTGGTGCCGTCTACTAGCTTTTTATAAATCAGTTGATAAAAATCGTACCAGTCGGATGCCTGGGCAAGTTTTCGATGGGTCGAAAGAAATTCTCTCGAAAAAAATTCCGGAGTAATGCTGAGCTGCCCCATGTCTTCGAGTAAGTAGAGCAGCGCTGGATTCTTTTCAGCGAATGAATTCGGATAAATGGATGCTCTCGGTATAGAAAGGTGGCCAAAACGAAAGTCCTTATATTTTGCGAATTCGGGTGAAGCTCTGATGCGTTCACCCCAAATAGTGCGGGCTGAAAAAAGCAGTTCGTCCGAAGGAGAAAGGATTTGGTGGTATTCGACCACCATTTTCTCGGAACCGAGTAATCGCAGCAGCTCGCCCGGGGTGCCTAAGATCAACAGCGATTCGCCTCAATTAAACCCACGTAATTATTAAACTAAATAAGTTTAATCTTTTTAAAAAAGGCTTCAGTTTTTACCCAAATATCCGATTAGAATGGTATGATATTCTAAGGGAGAGGGGGCTGTTTGCGGATATTATTCAATAAAATCAATGTAAAACGATCAAAACGTGCCCTGGCGGCCTTGCTTTGCCTGGGATTGATTTCGTGCGCCCAAGGCAACTCGACTCCGCTTCAAAAGGCCTGTGTTACGGGCTCGGGCCAAGAGGCCTTGTACAATGGCCATTGGCTGGTTCATCCGGTACCACTCGCGGTTCAAACGGGCGACTTTTCGGCCGGAGAATTGAACACGATCGTGGCTTCGATCGAAACCTGGAACTCATTTTTCGCGGCTTCGAAGGGTTTTAAACTTTATCTGAATAACGGTGCCGATCTCGGAATGATGGGCGCTGGCGGCACTCGCGCGACTTCTGCAACCATTTGCAGTCAACGCGAAGTAGGGCCTAGTAATTTTACGTCGAGCCTGATGATTTATAAAAATACCAGCAATTGGACCTACGGTAGCTCGGTCATGGGGCTGACCAGCACTTGTCCGGTCAGTTCAGGTGGCACTTTTAATAGTTTCAGTGCGGCAGTGATGGAACTCAATTATGTTAATTTCTATCGAGCCGGAACCCCGACCCCCGATCTTCAAAGCATTGTCACCCACGAGCTCGGGCATTTGCTGGGTTTAAACCACTCCTGCGTCGGTTCTGGTTGCAGCGGCGCTCCCGCTGACTACTCGGCAGCAATCATGTTTCCAACCTTCAGTATCGGCACACAAAAGCGCAGTCTGAATACCAACGACGAAGGGCGCGCGAATTGCCTTTATTAGGCGTGAATGCTAGTCTTGCGGGACATGGCAACTTCATCCCGTTCATTCGAAAAAGTTCAGGGCTTGCCCCTGGAATCCCTTCCTAAAAGTCTCGAGTTCTCTGAGGTCGAAACCCGCCTTCAGCAAGCCTGGGAGCAAGAAAAAACCTATCAGTATTCCGAGACGGATACTCGACCGGTCTATGCAATTGATACTCCGCCGCCGACCGTTTCGGGTTCGTTGCATGTCGGCCACATCTTCAGCTATACCCAGACCGATATCATTGCCCGATACCAGCGCATGAACGGCAAGAATGTTTTTTATCCGATGGGTTGGGATGACAACGGTCTGCCGACCGAGCGCCGGGTACAAAACTTTTTTCATATTCGATGTGAAGCGAGCGCTCCTTACGAAGCAGGGCTCGATCTGCCACCGATTCTGACGACCATGACGGATAAGGAGCTTCAGGAAAAACGAATTCCTCAGCGCAATCTTTCACGCAAGAATTTCATCGAACATTGTCATAAGTTAACCGTCGAGGACGAAAAACAATTCAAGAAGGTTTGGAGCCACATCGGCCTTTCGGTCGATTGGAAGCTCGAATACGCCACGATCGACGAGCGTTCACGCACGATTGCACAACTCAGTTTTCTCGATCTACACGAAAAGAAAGAAATGTATCAGATCGAAGCTCCCACCCTCTGGGATACGGATTTTCAGACGGCGGTCGCTCAGGCCGAACTCGAGGATCGCGAAATTCCAGGAGCCTTTCATGATATCGAATTTCAGGTCGAAGGCGGCGGGAGTTTTACGATCGCCACCACTCGTCCAGAATTGCTGGCCGCTTGTGTGGGCGTCACCACTCATCCGACAGATGAACGCTATAAAAATCTGATCGGAAAATTCGCGATCAGCCCGCTCTTCGGGGTGCGAGTGCCGATCTTTGGTTCAGAAATGGTTAACCCGGAAAAGGGCACCGGAATCCTGATGGTGTGTACCTTTGGTGATCAAACCGACGTGCAATGGTGGCGCGAACAAAAGCTTCCGCTCCGCCAGATCATCGGGCGCGATGGCCGCTTGATGCCGTTTCAGTTCGAGACCACGCAGGCAAATGAAACCTACGCAAAAATCGTCGGCAAAAATGTTAAACAAGCGCAAAAGCTGATGGTCGAGATTCTGCAAGCGAGTGGCGCGATGAAAACGGCACCGAAACCGATTCAGCACGCAGTTAAATTTTACGAAAAGGGCGATCGCCCGGTCGAGATCCTGACCACACGCCAATGGTTCGTAAAACTCGTCGATAAAAAAGAAAAAATGATCGAGTACGGATCCCGCATCAAATGGCATCCCGAATACATGGAAGCCCGCTATAAGAACTGGACCGAGAATCTCAGTATCGACTGGTGTATCAGTCGTCAGCGTTTCTTCGGTGTCAGTATTCCGGTTTGGTATCCGCTCGATGATCAAGGAATCATTCAGTACGATCGCGCGATGGTTCCGACCCGCAAACAGTTGCCGGTCGATCCGATGTCCGACTTGCCTGAAGGATACACAGAGGCTCAGCGCGGAAAACCAGGTGGTTTTATCGGTGAATCAGATGTGTTTGATACCTGGTTTACCAGCTCGCTGACTCCGCAATTGGGCTCGCATTGGGAACTCAATCCGGCACGCCATAAAAAATTATTTCCGATGGACATGCGTCCGCAAGCGCACGAGATCATCCGAACCTGGGCGTTTTATACGATTGCGAAAGCAATGCTTCATGAACAAAGCCTTCCTTGGAAGCACATCATGATTTCGGGTTGGGTGCTTGATCCGGATCGCAAGAAAATGTCGAAATCGAAAGGCAATGTCGTTACGCCTTCTCAGTACCTCGATGAATTCGGCGCTGATTCCGTTCGTTATTGGTCGGGCCTTGCCCGCACCGGAGTCGATACCGCATTTGATCCGGGCATCATGAAGATTGGCCGGCGTTTGGCCATGAAGATCTTCAATGCCGGAAAATTCGTGTTTTCGAATTCTGCCGACGACGGAGTGGTCACCGAGCCGCTCGATCTCGCATTTCTCGAGAAGTTAAAAGCACAATGTGCGCATGCAGTGCAGTCTTTCGAGAACTACGAGCCGGGCCAGGCGCTGATGGAAACCGAAAAATTCTTCTGGTCGCATTTTACCGATAGTTATCTCGAGTTGGTCAAGACCCGCACTTGGGGCGAAAAAACCTCAGATGCCGAAAAGAAAGCCAAGGCTTCTGCGGTTCATGCCTTAAGACTCGGACTGAAAACCTTTTTGAAATTGTTTGCGCCGTTTCTTCCGTATTCGACCGAGGAAGTATGGCGTTGGGCATTTACCGGCGAATCGAAAAGCGTGCATCTGGCACGGTTTCCGACGGCGCAAGACTTCGAAGGAATTCCGGCAGGAGATCCATCTGTGTTTGATGCTGCGGTAGCCGCTCAAACTGCGATCAATCAGCAAAAGACCTTGTCGAAGGTATCGATTGCCCGTGCGATCACGCTCATCAAGCTAAAAGCACATCCCGACACCATCAAGGCATTGACGCCGGTGCAGTCGGATGTCTGTGGTGCGACTAAAATCGAGAAGCTCGAGACCGTCAGTGATTCGACACTTTCGACCAATCTGTTTTTGGTCGAACACGTAGAATACGGCCCAGAAGTCCTGAAAAACATGCCATAATTAAGTATAAGGCACAGGCAGTGCGGCTTTGCCGCCTGCTCTGTGCTGAAATGACCATACAAAGTATTCTTACCGAGCCATGGAGGGTTCTGTATTTTTCTGTTTTCTTACCTTCTCATTTCGATGTCCGTGATCACCGGTGCGAACGTTGCTTCGGCCTCGGGAGATTTTTGCGGATTTAAATCTGATCAGGAGCGACGCCTTGCTCTCGGTGCCACGCTTGCTCAAAGCGGTGGTGATTGGCAAAAACAGTGCGCGCAAGATCAAGACAATGAAGATAAAAATGCCGATTCACCCGTGGCTGCGTCTGCCAGGCGTCTGATGGCCATGATGTATGGCTCGTGTGACGTGCTCGATTTGAAGGTCAGGAATTTGCTCGAGCCCCGCGAAATTCCGGTAAAAGTGGTGCCGATGCGAAGCTATCGCTCGCGCATCATCGAGAAGCCCGCGAAAATCATTGAATCTCATCCTTATCTTGCCTATCGTGGAAAACCGCCTTGTATTGATGAGAAGGAATGTAAGAATCCTACGGGCAAATATACCCTCGCCAATGAGTGCTTTTATTATTCGTGCTTTGTAATGAATCATCCTCCGCTTTTTCATTACGACGGTTCGATGCTGGATGAAGCAACTCGCGATGGTGAAATTTCAAATCCGTTTGTAAAAGTAACAGTTGATGGACAGGATTCGCGAGGTGCGGACAAAATTAGACGTGAGTCCGCAGTCTATGATCCGCCTGATTTTAAAAAGTCCAAAAAACAAATCGAGCCGGTGAGCTCTTCGGCTACTGGGTTTGACTGTTCGGGCTTTACTGATGCTTATTTTAAAATGGGCGGGCTTTATGTCACACCGGGTTCGGCTGCTAAGCCCGGCTTTCCGGATCTGTACGAAACCTGGGATACAGCCCACTATTGGAATATGGGCAAAGGTCTGAAGGGTAATCCTGCAGATTGCTTCGAGGATGCACGCAATGACCAGTTAAAACCCGGCGATATCGTCGTATGGAAGCACGACCATATGGCGATGATCGATGCCGTGGGCAATGACCCGTATGGAATTGAAGATCTGCGCGATAAAATATTTTCGAATCCAGAAAAATACGAAGATGACTATCGAACCATCCTGACCAAAGAACAGAAAAGGAGTGTGGATGGCCTGCCTCGCTTTTCTGATATTTTTGCCGGGCGAGACGGCCGTTCTGCACGAGAGCAGGCGGATTACCTGGTCGCGTTTGCCTGGCGAACCTGTAAGCAAAAACTCTCGCCCAAGGATTTTAAAGTTACGATTCTACATAGCTCTGATAACGGGGGTTCGGTCGGTATTCAGCGCGAAAAATTAATTCCCGGTCTCGCCGGCGATCGCGACAATACGACGCTTAAAAACGGATTCATGCAAAAGATCGAGCAAGACTGTGCAGTTCAATTGGCGAATGCCTGGGCTGAACGCTTAGAGCAAAAGCATCTTCAGTCGGGGTTGAGTGCGACGCTCAGATTGACCGGTACTTCGAAATCGAAAGATCTGATTGCCGAAGATCGGCGGGTGACTGAGAAGGGAAAAGAAGCCCATTTTATTCGCCATGTGAATGATCCTGCCTGTCATGGTCCGCCTAAAAATGTTCCTGGTAAAGAATGTGTGGCGGGTTGCAAAGTAGGGGCTGCCGACTATGATCAGCTGGTTCCTCCGGGGTCTGTGGTTCCTGACGACAATTACGACCAGATTACGGAGATGAAACAATGAAGGTTTTTGCCGCTTTATTTTTATTCGTCTCTGCAGCCTCTTGGGCCGCTGAACCGTCGCGTTTTCCGGCTGATACCTGCAGTAACGGTAGCCTGATTACCAAAGAAATGGTCGAGCTCGAGCTTTCGGGGTTTCGCTGGGCCGGCGGAATTTCTCCGTGTCTAAAGCAATCTCGCTTTCAATCGATCGTTGCGAGCAAAGAAAAAGTGGGCGATAAAAAACTACTGAAACCGGAATACATTCTTCCGAAAGGCCGCGAGATTAAGATCATCAGTCAAACCGAACTTCGTACTGAAGAAGTGATCGTAAAATTCGCCTACATCGGACGGGCTCCGGGCAGCACCAAAGCGGTGGATGTGCCGGTTACCGACGAGCTGAGTTACCGACGAAACTACGGCGACAAGCGGGATGTCGAAGGTTGCGCAAGCATCCTCGAAGAGCCAGAGCACTTGGTTCTGCGCGAACAATGCTATTGAATCGTGGTTGAGAGATCGCTGGTTTTAAGTTCCATCACCAGCGCGGCCTCACCGTCTTTATAGAATTTCTGCCGCTCGTGTGTCTTGATAAATCCAAGTTGTTGATAGAGGTGAATGGCGCCGGTATTTGATACCCTGACTTCGAGGATGACTTTTGGAATCTCATCGCGCACGGCTTCGTTGATCATGGCATGCAGCATTTTCTTTGCAAAACCGAGACCCCGCCATTTTACGTCGACCGCGACATTGTGAAGTGAAACGCCTTCGACTTGCACCCAGTAGACGATATAGCCGGCGACAAACTCATCGGTTTCGTCATCCGTCAGGACCAGGACGCGGGAATAAGATTTATTCATTTCTTCGAGAAATTGGGTCGAATTCCAGGGTTCGGGATAACTCATCTTCTCGATTTGTAGCATTTGTGCGACGTCATCGGGGGTGGCGGGGCGAAGGCTTACGGTACTCATGGGCGGAATCATAGCGCAGGATTTGTTGAATAGCTCGAAAAACTGGGTTAGCCTGACTCAATGAAACGCGGAGTACTTTACGATGTCTTATACGGCTTTGTTCCCCTGACCGAGTGGGAAGAAAAAATCATCAATTCTCCGTTTTTTCAACGGCTGAGATGGATCAAGCAACTGAGTTTCGCCAACTACATTTTTCCGGGTGCCGAGCACAATCGTTTCGGTCACACGATCGGGGTCATGCACTCGATGGATCAGATGCTCAGGGCGCTGGGTCTGGCAGTACCGGATCACGAACTTTTTGATCCCAAGGCAAAATCGCAAGCGGCGATGTTGCATAAGAGCCTGCGTATTTCGGCGCTCCTTCACGATATCGGTACCTTTCCATTTTCACATACCGTCGAGTATGCGTACCTCAGACACGGAAACGATGCGAGGCGATTACCAACCCGGGCAAAAGAACTTTCAAACAGTCACGAACATTTGGGTGCCTTCATCATCAAGAATACAAGCTTCGATGGTGGCCTGACCCGAATTCTCGAGGATTACGATTTTGACGTGCAGATGATTTCAAAAATCATCAAAGGAGAATCTCCTTACCTGATTGCCAATCAATTGATGCATTCCGATCTCGATGCCGACCGCATGGATTACCTCCTTCGCGATTCGCATTATACCGGCATGAAATACGGATTGTTCGATCGCGATTACATCATGGCCAATCTGACCACGTTTGATCTGGGGCGCGGACAATTGGGGTTCGGAGTTCGCGAAAACGCCATGCGAGCGGTCGATGATTATCTGATCGCCCGCTTTAACTGGTACTCGCAAGTCATCAAGAATCAGGGCTCGGCAAAGTTCGATGTCATTTCAACCAATATCGCGGCGAAATTTCTCGAAGAAGATTTGATTCATCAGTTTCATGATCTGCTGACGATGGTCGAGGAGGGCGACGAGCGTTTCTTCTGGTGGAACGATACCTATTTTATCAATCGCTGCCAGGAAGTGCGCCATTTGGGATTGGTGGATGATCCTCGAACGAATGAATTGATCGAGATGCTTCTTTATCGTAAGGCTCCTAAAACAGTTCATCACCCCGAGTTCGAGCATCGGATTCTCGAAGGCACGAGTGCGGCAGATCGCTCGAAAAGAATCAAGCGAATTAACGCTGTATTAAGGCAGTTTGAAGATGTTATCGAAAAGCACGGAACCGGAAAAGAGCTGTTGCTTGCGGATATTCCAGAAAAAGACATCTCCTTTACCGCTTCGAAAGAAAAATTAAACAGAAAAGAACGAAAAGGGCCTTTGTACCTCGAGCAGGAGCCAGTCAAGATCGTCACTAAACGTGCTGGTGTGAAATTGCTGATCGAAATGGAAAATTCGATTGTGCGTCGCCTTGCGGATCTGATTAATTTCGTTCCGAGCGTTTATGCCAATGATCCCGCCATGAAACTTTTTAAAGCGAAAGGCCTAATTTAGGTAATTGGTTTAGAATGTTTGCTACTTTGGTGACTGTTTCGCCGATGCAGCCATCTTCGGTGCAGACTTTCGACACGAAACATCCGGCGTTCGTCTTTTCGAAATCCTCTTCGCCACTCACCAGCACTCCTTCAATTTCGCCTGACTTCAGGTTTAAAACAGGCGAGCCAGAATTTCCGCCGAAGCTATCGACATTGGCAATGAAGAAGCCTTTGCCCGAGTTATCACGCACGCTTTTTCCTGCGTCGATTTTGGTCGGTAGTCCCAGTGGATTTCCGATGAGCACTAAGGGCGTGCCGTTTGCAATCCGAGTCTTGGTTCGATTGCTGGCCAATTTTAATGGGGTGCGATCAGTAACGTCGCGATCCAATTCAATCAGCGCATAATCGACGTTCGAATCAGAAGTTTCATCGAGTGGAGTTTTGAACAGCAGGGTCTTGCAACCAAACACATGGCTTTCGTCGGTCGATGTCGGGTATTTTTCCTTGTCCTTAATTCCGTAATCAAATACAAACTTGATTGCCTCGCAGGCCGCCTGATCATAAACGCAGTGCCCTGCAGTCAATACGAGGTTCCTTGCGATTAATGACCCAGAACAAAACGGGGTCACGGGCTGATCCGAAAAACGTTCTCCCGGACAAAGCTTTACTTGCTTGTTCAGCGGGGTAGAGAGGAAGTCGATTCTTCCGGATGAGTTGTGCCTGACCATGTCTGCAGTCATCAGTGCAACAGTCGATTCCGCCCACTTCACATATTCCGGGTGGGTGACTTCGAATAGATCCTGGCGACTATCAGTACCATAAATCGATTGCACATCCGCTTGCGCGAATGACGGAATCATTTGGGTAAATAGAACCAAAAAAATCAAGTAAAGCAGCTTGAAGTGGGACTCTCTCATCTCGCGGCGGTCGTATCATGCGCTTTGCGTCATATCAACCCAAAATTATATGTTTTTCGTTTAATAAACTGAAGATAACCGATCAATGACATTGCGTATCTGGCCAAGTAAAATTAAATTGAACCTAAATGGAAGCATCCCGCAGAAAATCCCTGGTCCTCCTATCGGGAGGACTCGATAGCAGTGCGAATCTCGCCTTTGCCCGGCACTTTGATTTACCCGTATTGGCCTTAACCGTCGATTACGGACAAAGAGCGGTGGATGCCGAAATCCGCGCTGCTGCCCATATTGCAAAATATTACGAAGTCGCTCATCAGGTGCTCGATCTGAAGTGGCTCGGAAAACTGGGCGGAAGCGCGCTCACTTCGAATTCCATCACTATTCCTACCATTCAGTCGAACCAACTGGATAATCTGAGTTTTACTGCGCCTGCGGCTAAAGCCGTGTGGGTGCCTAATCGAAACGGCCTGTTTATCAATGCCGCCGCCGCCATCGCCGAAAGTATGCAACTTCCGCAAATCATTGTGGGGTTTAATAAGGAAGAAGCCGCTACTTTTCCGGATAACTCATCGCAGTTTCTGGGGGTCGCAACTTTGTCACTTCGCTATTCGACTTCGAATGGCGTCAAGGTCATTTGTTATACCGACATGATGGACAAGACCGAAATCGTGCAGGCT
>CAIKYX010000158.1 GCA_903831745.1 Oligoflexia bacterium | reverse complement strand
CCTCAAACTGTGACACCCGTGCTCGGACAGGACACTATTTCGTTAGAGCTTAGGAGAAACAAGCCACCTTTCGCTTCCCTACCCCTTCGAAATTCCGAAAAAAATTTGGGCCCAAGGGCCGGGATTGCTTATGATGGTTGCGGATTCGGACGGGCCGCTGAGTTGCCCAGTTTTCCCCTGACTCTATTTTACCACTCTTTTCTTGACTTTAAAAGTCAACTAAATATATTAATGATTACAATTTATTGGAGTCATTTTAAAGCCAGTAACAATCTAAACCTTCATTATTTGAAAATTAAGGGGAAAATGATCTGCCTCACCCGACGCCATCGGTCCCGAATGAAGCTCGTCTTCGTATTGATAAATTATTTTTCCTTCGCGTTCCACCATGATCGTTCGCGCGTACTCTACTCGACTCAAGGAACTCTCCCTTAGTTCACGAAAAAGCTCGATTGCACCCATTGCCCTGATCTTCTGCAAACGCTGGGGAGAGAGCAGCGTTTTTACGGAATATCTTTCCACCAGGCGAAAAACGGCATTCAATGGATGCCCTGGCGGGACCTGAATTGCCTCACTGCTTCCGGAAGCCGAGGTAAGATAACGAACCGTCTTATCAATAGGTGTTGAATAAAAATACGGGATGTCACCCCGCTTCAGCTGGGCTATCTCGGCTTCGATCAGTGGAATTTCAGGGGCCACACCCTTAGATAAGTAATCCCCATAATGTGACGTGGGCCGAATGATGAATCGAATCGGCACTTCTCCTTGCCCGCGTAAAAATACATCCACCGAATCCTCGAGCAGCACACACGCCTTCTGGATCAGATCCAGCATGTCGAAAAACCCACTCAACAGACTCTCCAGCAAATCAGAAGGAAAACTGAGATCAAACGAAGTCAATGCTGCGCCAGAGGAGTCAGTCAGCCGGTTCAACATGAACCAAAAAGAAAGCATACCCGAGCCTAACTTCGAAACAAGGTCGGATCCCATTCCTTCGGTCAAACTCACGAATGGAATCGCCTCGAAGACCACCTCTGCATCGATCAAATGCACCCCCGTCGGTGAATGAATTATATTTTCATAATTCAAATCCCTAATTCCCAGGGCAAATGCATAACCCAATAGCGAGCCATATTTCCTTACACGAACTTTCAAGGCTTCTGGATCGCGTAACTCTACACCAAAGGCCTCCTGGGTGATCCTTTCGATCTCTACCATTCGGCCGCATCCGGCACACCAGTCGCCTTCATGCGTTTCTACTTTTCCATCAAGGACAAATAAAGAGCTCAACAGAGCAACGTGTTTTTCGTCGCCCTGTTGACTGAGAATTTTCTTCAAAGGACTTTCTCTTCCAAACAAAAAGAGTTCGACCTGAATTGGCCTTGGTTTCCGGTAAAAAACAGTACCATCGACATTCATTTTCTGAACGTAGCGTCCAAAATTATGAACATCACTAGGATGAAAATTCATCCCACTAAACCGAATGGTGAGGTTTGCCTCCACCGCCATAAGAGGTTCCGCCGCCACCGCCACTGCCGCCACTTCCACTACCGCTTCCGACGATGGCCGCAATTATTCCAATGACCAAGCCAATGATAATCGGAGAGCCACCTTTCAACATGGACATTTCTTGTTGCGTAAGCTTTGTTGCCGAAGTAGGTTCGGCGGTCTTACAAAAATCTACAAACTGATCCTCCGAGCTGTTCTTTGCCATTTTGTACATGAGTTCACCGCCCTCATGTCCCTTGATTTTTTCGACATTGAATTTTGGATCCCGCAAACTTGCGTAAAGAACTTTGGCTTGTTCATCATTTGATTTCATTGTTATCTCCTTTACCATTACATTACCAGTTCAGTATTCTATTGTAACAATTTGAGACATTTTTACAATCAATTTATATGCAAGTGCAATGGCATGATATTATTGTTTTTTTGCGGAGGTTTTGGAGTGTATCCTGCAAAAACCAAAAGAAATAAAATGAATACAATACCAAAGAAAGGTGCCTTTACCCAGCTCCGTTCCTAAAGTCTCAATGGCTGGCTTTTACTGCAGTCGAACTTGAGTTTCCCGTATTTCCTAATGTACCTTGCATGCTTCCTACGGCACTTTTAGTGCTTCCTATGGGGCGCTTTTAGTGTTAGCAGCGCCCCCTGCACCTTTAGTAATAATCGAAGACGATCCAGAAGCTGAAGCTGCGGATGGATTAAAGCAACAGTAGCCCCGGCTGGTCATACCAGGATACGGGAGCTTAGGAGAAACAAGCCACCTTTCGCTTCCCTACCCCTTCGAAATTCCGAAAAAAATTTGGGCCCAAGGGCCGGGATTGCTTATGATGGTTGCGGATTCGGACGGGCCGCTGAGTTGCCCAGCTGGCCTGTAAAATCAAAACCAAGACGTTACTCTTTCTGAAAACTCAGGGGGAGAGAAAGCGTGAACGTTTTGAAGAATCATAAGAAATCGGCCGTTTTAACACTAATTTCGCGTAAAATCAGCCAGCGTCAGATTTGCAGGGATACCGGGGTTGACCGGAAAACCATCCGAGAAATTCAGGCGCAGCTTTCAAATTCCCCCATGGCCACCGGTGACCCAATTGGTCAAAGTCAAATTCCTCCACCCCGGCCAACGGCTCCCGAGGGGGCCGAGTTGCCCAAAACTCCAGAGCATGCTCGCTCGGCGTGCGAGCCCCATCGAACATTCATTGAAGAACAAATCGAGCTTGGCCGAAATGCAACGGCGATCTACCAGGACTTAGTTGATCGGTTCCAATTTAAGCATCGCTACAACTCTGTAAAACGGTTTTGCCGATGCCTCAAAGTAAAACGGCCCGAGCAATTTGACCGGCTTGAGTTTTTGCCTGGTGAAGAAGCGCAAGTAGATTACGGCGAAGGGGCGCTGACACTCAATCCGAAGACTGGAAAATATCGAAGACCAAGGCTCTTCGTGATGACCCTCCGGTTCTCACGTCGAAGTTTTAGAAAGGTGGTTTGGAATTCCTCGAAAGAAGTGTGGGCACAACTACACGAGGAAGCATTTTTATATTTTGGAGGAGTTCCTCGGTACATCGTACTCGACAATCTAAAAGAGGGCGTCATCAGCCCCGATCTATACGAACCAAAACTCAATTCACTTTATCTTGTGATGCTCAATCACTATGGCGTAGTTGCTGACCCTGCCCGTGTCTGCGATCCAAATCGTAAGGGAACAGTTGAGAATGCAATTCAACACACACAGGGCACGGCTCTAAAAGGCAGACGGTTCGACACAATTGAGGCACAGAATGAATTCTTACTTCACTGGGAAGAAACCTGGGCAGCAAAGAGAATTCACGGCCGGGCCAAGCGTCAGGTTGAAGAAATGTTTAAAGAAGAAAAACCCTATTTAAAAGCACTACCGATTGAACGGTTTGAAATATTCAGGGAAGAAACCAGAACTGTTTGGGATGATGGAACTATCAATGTGTAGCATGCAAGTTACGCCGCAAGGCCTGCACTCATTGGCGATCTTGTGACAATTCGAATCTTTGAAAATGAAATCGTGATCCATGACCGGGCAACCCTCAGAGTGCTGAGGCGACATGCCAGAAGCTATAAAAAGGGTGATCTGATTTTACCTGAAGAGGAGCGGATTTATAATCCGAGCAGACAAACGCATGGAATATTGAAACAGGCTGGCGAGATTGGCCCGGCCACCCGCGCCCTTTGTGAGTCTTTGCTCGAAAAAGAAGGCAGAACAGGCCATAAAAAGATGCGTGGGATTATAAGTTTAGCCGGAAAAAATCGTCACCCTGAATATCGAATCGAGGCCCAGTGCGTGCGCGCACTTGATCTTGGGGTCAATTCCTACCAAACGTTAAAGCGCATGGTTGAAGAGGCCGCCAAAGAAGAAGTGAAGGCGAAAGAGCAAACTGGACCTGAGCTTACACAAACGGGTCCCCTCATTCGAGACTCTCAAGAATATTTTGATTTTTGGAATTTGTACAAAAACAGCGGCAGCGAGCTGGGTGACGATGCCTCTGTAGATGATCCCATCTTGCATTAAGTGTGGGGCATTTTAAATAAAATCACCTGAAAGAAAGCATATTAAATGGTAATGAAGATGATCGAAATTGAACGAGCTTTAAAGCAGCTAAGACTATCGGGAATCAGGGCGACCCTTGAAACCCGGGTGCTGGAATCAAAAACGGGGAAACTCGATTTTATGGAAACCTTCTCTTCTCTGATTCAAGACGAACTTGATCGGAGGCAATCAAGCACCGAAGAGAGGCGTTTTAAACTCTCGGGTTTGGATGAGAGAAAAAGCTTTGATGAATTTGACTGGGGATTCAATCCAAAGGTTCCAAAAAAACCATGTTTCGAACTTTTAACTCTGAAGTTTATTTCTGAAGGGCTGAGTCCAATCATGATTGGTTCACCTGGAACGGGCAAAAGTCATCTTGCAAAGGCAATTGCATACAAAGCCATCCGCGACGGCTTTGTCGTGATCTGCAACGAGGCCGAAGATCTATTAGCGAAGGTGGCCACTGCGAATGATGTGGTTCGAAAAAAACTCATGAAGCAAATCATCGAAGCGGATCTCGTCGTCATTGATGACTTGTTTTTGCATCGAAAATTATCGGATGAACTCTCGCAGATTCTGCAGTCGATCATTCACAAACGCTATAAACGTCGGCAAAGCACCATCATCACTTCGAACCGAATTATCTCAGACTGGGAAAAATTACTGGGTGATAGTCCGATGGCAAGCGCGCTGAAAGATCGACTCATGCACCGTGGGATTCTGCTTGAGTTTGAAGGTCGAAGTTACCGTTTAAAGGAAGCGGCAGCACGGCTTGCAAAGGCGGATTCAAAATAGTATTGTCAGGCACTAAGTCTTGGAGACACCAAGTGGAGGAGTTTGACCGGCCACAGGTGGAGGAAGTTCAAGTGGCCATCGGGGGGGATCTTGCTGTTAATGATTGTATTCATATTTCGGTTCTCCTTCTGACATAGAATCGCCTAAATTTATTCATTTATAAATTCGATTAAATCTATTATACTATAGGTGAAACCTATTGGAGGATCGCCATGGTAAGCCTGACCCAGCTAGAGTACGTTATTGCAGTTGACCAATATCGGCATTTTGGAAAAGCTGCAAAAGCCGTTCATATTTCACAGCCTACCTTAAGCCAGCAAATTCAAAAGCTTGAAGATGATCTTGGTCTCATTATTTTTGATCGATTACAAAAACCCATCATTCCTACCGAAGAAGGAATGCTCTTCATTGCACAGGCAAGAAACGTTCTAAAAGAGCAACAAAAGCTTCTTTACCTTGCAAGCAAGAAGCCCACTGGAGTGAGTGGAAAGTTTAGGATGGGCATAATTCCCACAGTCGCAAGCCACTTGCTACCACTGTTCGTCGGGAGTTTCTCAAAAAAACATCCAAACGTTGAACTCTACATTGAAGAACTGAAAACCGATACCATCATTCAAGAACTCAAGAATGACCGCATAGATGGAGCTATTCTTGCCACTCCGTTAGAAAATCCTGGACTAAAGGAACATCCGCTCTATTACGAAAGCTTTTTCCTTTACTTATCAGAGAAACACCCACTTCTGAGCAAACAGTCACTGACGGCGCGTGATCTTGATGAAAATGAAATGTGGCTCCTTCAGGATGGGCATTGCTTTAAGTCCCAGATCGCACACTTTTGCTCTTTGAACGCCCATCATGACACTGTCTTTAAAAATATTCATTTTCAAAGCGGAAGTCTCGATGCTCTAAGGACTTTGGTTAAAAATAATCGCGGCTATACTATGATTCCGGCACTAATGATAGACACGATGACCGATATCGAGATCCGAAAACATGTGCGCGCATTTAAAGCACCGGTTCCAACTCGTGAAATTAGTTTTGTATATAGACGCGATCACTGGAAACTCGACATTATTCGCGCCATTGAAGACTGTGTGACAGAATCCCTGCCAAAATCGATCAGCCGAGAAAAGGAAAAATCCACTAAGGTTCTAGATTTATAATTATTAAAAAAGTCCTGCAACTATCCAGTTACAGGACTTTTTTCATTCTTAATCTGGTGACTCGATTACATCAAGTCATAACGGTCAAGCATCATGACCTTGTTCCATGCGCTGATAAAATCACGCACAAACTTCTGTTTTCCATCTTGAGCTGCATAGACTTCTGCAACCGCGCGCAGCTCAGAGTGTGATCCGAAGATCAGGTCTACTGGAGTACCCGTCCACTTCATTGATCCCGTTTTGCGATCTACCCCTTCATACAAACCTTCGGTCTTAGCTGACTTCTGCCACTTGGTCGACATATCGAGCAAGTTTACGAAGAAGTCATTGCTGAGGGTGCCGGGCTTATCGGTGAATACACCTTGTTTTGACTGAGCCACATTTGCGTTTAGCACGCGCATCCCGCCCACAAGAACCGTCATTTCAGGAACTGTTAAGCGAAGCATGTTTGCACGATCGACCAACATCTCTGCCGGTGAAAGACTGTTACCGTCGCCGTAATAGTTACGGAACGCATCTGCTTTTGGCTCAAGCACCGCGAACGAACTCACATCGGTTTGCGATTGAGATGCGTCCATACGGCCTGGAGTAAATGGAACTTTTACAGTGCCGTATCCAGCATCTTTCGCAGCTTTTTCAATCGCAACAGCTCCACCTAAAACAATCAGGTCGGCGAGTGATACATTTTTCCCGCTGGCATTGAAGTTTTTTTGAATACCTTCTAAACGAGAGAGAACATGGGTGAGTTCACCTGGATTGTTGACTGGCCAGTCTTTTTCAGGAGAAAGACGAATGCGTGCACCATTGGCACCGCCGCGTTTATCCGTCGTTCTAAAAGAAGCAGCAGATGCCCAAGCAGTACGAACCAGTTCAGGAACCGTCAATCCTGAATTCAGAATCTTCGTTTTTAGGCTCGCAATATCGCCTGCACCGAATTTGTAGTCGGCTACAGGAATCGGATCTTGCCAAATGAGCGCTTCTTTTGGCACATCTTTACCTAAGTAACGAGCACGAGGACCCATGTCCCGATGAGTGAGCTTGAACCAGGCCTTCGCAAATGCTAGTTTAAATGCGTTTGGATTATCTAAGAAGTTTTTAGAAATCTTTTGATAACTCGGATCGAACTTGAGAGCAAGATCGGTCGTGAACATGATCGGCGCATGTCTCACCGTTGGATCATGAGCATCAGGTACCATGTTTGCTGCTAAACCATCTTTTGGAATCCATTGAGTTGCCCCTGCAGGACTTTTAGTTTGTACCCAGTCAAATGCAAAAAGGTTGCCCAAGTATTGCATCGTGAAATGTGTGGGATCTGCTGACCACGCACCCTCAAGACCACTGGTGATGGTGTCTTTGCCATTACCGGTACCGCATTTGTTTTTCCAGCCCATGCCCTGCTCTTCCACCCCAGCACCTGCGGGTGCAGCAGTCAAACATTTATCTGCATCGCCGTTTCCGTGTGCTTTACCGAAGGTGTGTCCGCCTGCGATCAAGGCAACCGTTTCTTCGTCGTTCATGGCCATGCGACCGAATGTTTCTCGGATGTCTTTAGCTGCAAGCAATGGATCGGGGTTTCCGTTTGGTCCTTGTGGATTCACGTAGATGAGACCCATCTGAACTGCAGCGAGTGGTTTTTCTAACTTGCGGTCGCCCTTGTAGCGTTCGTCTGCGAGGAATTTATGCTCCGGTCCCCAGTAAACTAAATCAGCCTCCCAGTCATCCATGCGTCCTCCGCCATAACCGAAAGTTTTGAAGCCCATCGACTCAAGCGCGACGTTTCCGGTTAACACCATTAAATCTGCCCATGAAATTTTATTCCCGTATTTTTGTTTCACAGGCCAAAGTAAACGACGTGCTTTATCGAGGTTTGCATTGTCGGGCCAGCTGTTCAGTGGTTCAAACCGTTGCTGACCACCGCCCGCTCCGCCGCGACCATCTAAAGTGCGGTAAGTACCGGCGCTGTGCCAAGCCATACGAATAAAGAAAGGGCCGTAATTACCGTAATCAGAAGGCCACCAGTCTTGGGAAGTGGTGATGACTTTTTTGATGTCTTTTTTAACCGCTTCGATATTGAGTTTCTTAAACTCCTTTGCATATTGATAATTTTTGTCCATTGGATTGGACTCGGAAGCGTGTTGACGAAGCGGCGCTAAGTCGAGACGCTCTGGCCACCAGAATTGGTTCGAGATGGGTTGTTTCTCGGCAATATTTGGTCGTCCTTTATTTTCGATCGCTGGATCGGTAACGACCTTTTGGCTAGTGGCACATGAGAATTGTAAGAGCACTAAGGGTAAAAGTGCTCCTGTAAGTGCGTTATTTTTTAACATCATTATCTCCATTTAATTTGATTAATGAGTTAAACGTATCTTGAATACGAAAGAACTTCTAATTGACTTTAGCTATCTTGAAATAGGATTTGACTATGCACTTTAAAACCTGGTGGATGGGGGATTTATTGACTGAGTTTTTTTACCGCATAACCACAATATGCCCCGAGTAGTGAGCCACAGAATTCGAAAGTAAAATTTCTATCTACTTTTCCGGTGATAAGGAGTTTCAGAGCACTCCAAGTAAAGAGTTTTGGTGAGCTTAGGAGAAACAAGCCACCTTTCGCTTCCCTACCCCTTCGAAATTCCGAAAAAAATTTGGGCCCAAGGGCCGGGATTGCTTATGATGGTTGCGGATTCGGACGG
>CAIKYX010000157.1 GCA_903831745.1 Oligoflexia bacterium | reverse complement strand
TCATAGACTTGACTGAAGCCACTGTTTTACTTGGTTAGCCACCCAATTCGGCTCATCCATCGGCAAGTCGTGATTTGCAGTGGGATGTTGAACCAGTTTTCCGCCGTAAAATTTTGCGATGGCAGTCGAACAATCCGGATCGACCAGCCGGTCGCCCTCACCGTTTAAGACCAACATCGGAATGGTGACTTTTTCGGGCGGAGTAAACCGGACAGCCGCGTAGATCTGTGAAAGTGCATCTTTTTTGCGCACAGGAAGCGCAAAACCCGCAAACTCTCGTGCGCGGTTGATCAGTTCGGCACCCTGAAGGTTCGTGGTCATTTCGAGAATCTTTCGCTCCCGGATGGCAATCTCGGATTTAAAAAGTAACGAAAGGATTCTGGGATAGTTCGAAGGCATCATGCGTTTGAATAACGGATTGATTCCAGGAAGACTCGAGTTGACGAGCACTACTTTTTTGAAGTCGTCCGGATATTCTTTCAGCCATTGAAGCGCCACCATTCCCCCTAGAGAAATGGCAAAAATACTCCATTCATCACCAGACTTTCTTAACTGAAGCCAACGGTTTCGAGTGTCAGCGACGATTGCAGAAAGTGAAGCCGGTGATTTGCGCTTGAACTCGGTTCCAAAGCCTGGAAAATCGATTTTAAAAGTTTCGGATTTTGGGTCGACTTCCTTAAGCGCCGACTCGAAAGTGCGCGCAAAATCGCCCCAATGTCTTTGTTCACGAACCAAACCTCTGAGCATTAACCATTTCATCTGATGACAGTATAAAATATGAAGGGCCCAAAAGACACGCCGTTAAGCGATCCTTTGAGCCCCTTTGTCTGAGGAGGTGTGGGTACAGCATTTTTGCCCTCCGCTCTTACCCCTAAGAGTTAGGCGGGCAACTTGTTGGGCCCCTCAGTTCCCGAATTTTTAAGCGGCTACCTGTTTTTGCTTAGCCAGATAAGCCATGAAATGTTCTTGTTTGCGGTCAAAATCAGATACTTTCTGACCAGCCTTGCTGATCAATCCGAATTTGAACCACTCGTAATGTTCCTCGCAGAACGTAAATCGCGCAGAAACCTTTTTGCACCCCGCACATTTACAATGTTCAACGCCCGTTGCCTCTACTACTGATTTTTTGTCTTTAGCCATTTGATGTTCCTCCCATCACACAATACCTATCGGTATTTTGACGCATAACTTGAGTAAAAAAGTAATGTATAATGATAAAGACTTGATTTTATTTGGTATTTATTTAAAAAACACAATAAACTCACCGCTAGAGGCAAAAACCTTGGGATTTTAGAGAATTATAAAGCGTGGTCGCCTCGTCTGCCGTCGAGAAGCCTTTGGGATGAAAAAACTGAGCGCGCCCCTGATCATCAGCACGCTGAACCCAATACTCAGGTGCCTTGCCCGTCTGAAAAAATATCGGGCACGACAACGCAATCGAGTTGCTACAGATGCCCGCCTTTGCAAGATCCGTCAGTGTCGACTTGATCACAGAGAGGTCGAAACTCGGTGCACCCTCGAAAGGCGCATGCTCGAGTAAAACCCAATATCCCTGATTGCTAAAATCGACAGCACAATTTTCTAAAACGACAGTGCAAGTACCCGCTTTTTCGAGCGACTGCGCAAAAGCCTGGGCATCGGTATAAGTAAAAAACGGTTTCTCGTGAGTCTCTGACTGGCCTCGATAAACACGGTAGCCCTCTTTTGCAACATAACGAATCCTGCAGCTCGAATCAGATGGCAACAGACGGACCGTCTGCGTGCGATTCAGTGGCGCAATCACAGACGACGTACGATTATCGGCAAGCGGGCCTTTGTGCACGTTTCCGCAGCCGGTGATGAGAAGTAGAAGTAAGGCTCGCCAGTTCATTGCGAGACGGGTTTATAACGGCAACAGCGGAAACGCTAATTAAAAAACTTGAGCCTAATGTCTCGTGATCACAGGGATCTCGACTCGTACAATTTTAGTCGTTTTTGATTTCCAGTCCGAAAATGCCCATAAAAGCGACTCAAAAACCAATGATAACGGTAATCCGACTAAATGTCGTCGAAAACGTTCTTGAATACTCTTATACTCCGCAGGTATTTTACTCAGTTCAGGATCGACATAACGAGTAGAAGCAATGACCACTCCTCCTTGCTTAAGCAATCCAGAAAAAATATTTCGTATGGCTTGAGGCCCAGTAGTCTCCGCGTCACCAATAATTGATTTTTGGGCAACCGTGCATGAAATTAAAACTACCGTTGCGTCCGGTGAAAAAAGATCGTCCGGTATTTCTTCGTCTCCCACCAATGAAAGTCCGTAACTAGCTCCCATCGATTTTCCACCAATCGACATCGATCCAGGGATCCCATGAGCCGCAATGACTAACTTCGAAATTGGGCCGGATTTTTTATAAATATCCAGAAGTGTCTCAATGAAATGATCTGCACTTTCTACTCTTTGTTGAAACACATGCTGATCATCGACAAAGGGTTTACCAGTCATGTAATCTGCCGCTTCGAAATAAATTTCTTTTTTTGTGATTCCATTGATTCCGACAATCGACCCGGTTCCGGTGTACTCAAAAAAATTATTGGGAATCAATCGGGTATGTGGAACTCCAAAGATGTGTCGAAGAAAGATGGCAAATGGATTAATTGTGTCGAGGAGCGTGTCGACGTTCAATCGCGAGGGCGAATCCGTCGAATAAGAATTGCAAATTGGATTTGAAAAACTTGAACTAGGAACAAAACAGAGCTGCACCAAGAGTATCAGCACTGATGAAAAAAATAGGGTTTTCACTCTCACCACAGGAACGTAACGATACCAAGAAAAGCAGACAATATCAATCAACAATTTTTAAATTAATTTAATTTAATTTAAAATGACCTTAACTCTGAAACCGATTTTCGATTTCTTTTCTGATGTCGATAAACTCATGAGGAAGATGCGCGCGCATTTTTTCAATCAATTCATCGTGCAGCTTTAATTCCTGTGCCCATTCTGTCGGATCGACCTTAGTCGCGGCATCGTATTTCTCATGGCTCATGTCCAAGCCAGTCCAATCGATGTCTTCGTATTTTGGAATCGTGCCGATCTGGGTCTCAACACCTTTGGCACGACCATGAACACGTTCGACGATCCAGGCGAGGATACGCATATTTTCGCCATATCCCGGCCACATGAATTTTCCGTCGGCTCCTTTACGAAACCAATTCACACCGAAAATTTGAGGCGGATGTTTCGCGCGCTTGCCCATATCGAGCCAATGTTGAAAGTACTGGCCCATGTGATAGCCACAGAATGGCCACATGGCGAACGGATCGCGGCGAACCTGCCCAACTGCTCCGACAGCTGCTGCAGTCGTTTCTGAACCAATGGTTGCCGCCCAGTAAACGCCGTTATTCCAGTCTTTTGGCTCGACCACGAGTGGAACTGTAGTTCCTCGTCGACCACCGAAAATAAATGCACTGATCGGAACGCCACCTTGCTTCTCCCAATCCGGATCAACCGACGGGCATTGAGACGCTGGCGCCGTAAAACGAGCATTAGGGTGAGCTGCCTTTTTGCCTGTTTCTTTTCCGATTTCAGGTGTCCAAGAATTTCCCTGCCAATCAGTCAAGTGAGCTGGAGGAGTATCGGTTAATCCCTCCCACCACACATCACCATCGTCTGTGAGCGCGACGTTAGTAAAAATCGTATTCTT
>CAIKYX010000156.1 GCA_903831745.1 Oligoflexia bacterium | reverse complement strand
GTTATCCAAATCATTTGGAATCACTAAATTTTCTCTCTGCGAAACTTTTCTGAGACCCGCAAGCGTATTTTGCGGCCATTTTTTAGAAGATAAATTTACAAGCCATTTAGGAATATTGCCCATCGGATCGACAGCCATTTCAACCACAATTTTCGTGATATTGGGAGCGACCTCTTTCAGGAAGTAGTAACAATAAATCAGTTTCCCGCGCACGACGTTCTTTGGTTGTGGAGCCGTCGAATCTTCACCATTTTTCATTTTCAAAATCATGGTGTTCGGGTTTCTCGAAATGTCGATATGAACATCATAGATGAAATCACGATCATGAAACGGCCAAGGTACACTAGTATGATTATACTCTACCCGATTAAGCCGATTCGGCTGAGTCAGCACCTTAGCATCCGCTAAAGAATCAATCCAGTCTTTGCGAATGCTCGGATCATCAAACACGGCAGCGACGCGAACGATCGCACTGGGAATAACCGCTTCCCCTCGGAACGCAACGAGGCCGTTCAATTCTTTTTTCTTCTGATAGGTCTTCACACCATCTTCATCACCGATGAGCTTCCACTCTTCTAAGTTGATGTCGGGAGTAACGGTATAAGCAGAGAGGGTCGAAGGAGTATCTGTAGCAGCAGAAATCGAATCGAGAGATGCTTCAGGAGCGATGTGCTCTGAAGCTTTCTCATTTTTTTTGTCTAGCGTTTTTACTTCAGGCGCTTTCTTGAGCGCCGCCGATTTAATCGATAATGAGGCAACCGTTGCATTTGCATTTTCTTTGTCGACTACGTTTACCTGAGGGTGACTCGAAGCCTGTTTAGGCGATTCTGCCAGATTTTTCTGGGGCAAGGTGATGGGGGTTCCCGCCACAAGATTTGGATTACTGATTCCAGCACTCGGCTTTGTATCTTCGGTTGAACACGCACTGGCCAATATTAGGGTAAAAGCGACTAACTTAAGTATTTTCATTCTCGCAAAAATTATGACGGAGGATTTTTACAATGTCGAATATAATGTCGAAGGTAAATTCCGAGGCAAAATGCACCTGACCTACTCTAATGTGTCGCGGCGCTTCCCGCACAAATGAAACTCTCTCAAAAATCGTGGATCCTGACGACTCACCCCTTGAACCATCAGTTCCTTAAACGGAAACTTAAGATGGCGTTTAAACCGTGGCCAATTTTCGCATTGAACTTGGACTTCGGGGCGAAAGGCAATAACTTGGGATTCGTTTAAGATTAACGTTCCATCGTGTTCAACAAACTTGATCGCGTCCTCTTGAGTATAAACCCGCTGAATATCTTGGCCGATTGCAGCTGAAAGCATTCCGAACTCATGCCAAATATCTTTATCCTCGATAAAAAAAGCGAGCGCACTGGGCTTTTCATTGGCGATATAGGACCGTAAGCCCAGGGCATCACCCTCGCCGAGTTCTAACGCGCCTGCACGAATGAGATTTACAATGCAAAGAGAAACAAAACCCAGCAAATAAATATTCGGCCTTAAATGAAACCAAGCCCAGTAGCCGCTCAGCGCGGAGGACAGCCCGGTCACCTGGCTCATGGCGACCGCCCCGCCGGTCGGGATCGCCCCGACATCGGAGGCCACCAGGGAGACCTGCCCGGTG
>CAIKYX010000155.1 GCA_903831745.1 Oligoflexia bacterium | reverse complement strand
CTTTAGGCTTGCTGCTCATTTATCCATCCTTTGTATCAATTATTTGGAAGTCTAATGCGGGCCACTGACAATAGGGTGAAATTTAGCGATTCGCCGCGCCGCGGCAACTTAAGCCATAGCCTTTGCCAGCACTTCGATAACTGCGGTTTCAAACTCCTCCAACCAGCCGTCATTAATCGTTTTGGGTATATCTATCAGAATTGCCGGCAACGAAGGATCTCTTAAGTCAGTGCCTATCTCTATCTCGACTGTTTCGAATTTCTTAAGCCCTTGCATAGCGGTTGTCAGATGGCGTCTTAGTTGCGGGAGTCTTTCTAAGTATTCAACAGGGAGCGTGAAGATAAGTGTTATTGAATCTCGACCTGTCCTGGAACGCATTGAGTTTCTTAGATTTTGCATTACGTTAATAATGAGGCCATTACTTAAAGCGATGTCGTCGCGAATGATTTTCTTAGAATCACTGGTGCGCTTAGCTTCTTTTTTTATGGACCAAGATTCATCTAAATTATTTGCTGCTAATGCCTGACTAAGGAATGCGGTGAACTTAGATTCAAATTCCTCTGGAGACCTATTTTCTTTCAAACTAGTACGAAGAGCGGGGAATAGGTTTGCCGTAAAAAGTTGCCATTCCGCTTGATAGTTACCTAGGAGCTGCTTAGCAATCGTTTTGTCTTCGAGAGTCTTCTTGTAGAAGTAATCGTAGCTTTCATCAACCCAATGACGGAGGTCATTCATATTAGACACACGGCGGTGGGTTAAACCGTTAGCGTCACCGGTATGAACTGATTGTCGCGCTAATACTGCACGCACCCTGTTTGTCCGCTGTATGAGTTTTGTTTGTGTTTGTCTCGCCTGGCGCAATTGTTCGTAGAGGCTTTTCTCTAGAAAAGTAATTGAATTCTCGAACTCGTAAACCAGAAGTACTCCGCGTGAATCTTCATCTTGTACGTTGCTCAGACTCTTAAGTGAAAGCAGCATGCCTTCCAGGGTCTTTGATAGACGTTCCTTGCCTGAAACACCTGGCGTTAAACATGCTCTCGCAATCTGAGTTGATTGTCTTTTAACAGATTCAAAATAAGAACCTTCAACGATTGAGTCCCCAGGAATCTTGGCATGACTAGAGCTTGATCTCTCCGCAAAATCACGGAAGATCGCTTCAACTTCAACCTTTGACGCTTCAAGGATCGCTTCTCGCTTCTCTTCGTACTCATCACGATTCCGCGCACTGATGTATTGCATTAGCTCCATCCCAAGGGTCTTGGGGGAGAGCTCAAAATCTGCTTTTGATCCCATACTCAACTTTCAACGAGGGCCATTCATAAAGAACTTTGAGGCCGATTGATTTGCTGAGCATACACGATACATAAAATATTGAAGTTACTCGTTGTGGAAACCATGTATAGGCGCTGGTGTTACGCATAGGTATGTGACGCACTTCACAGCAATTATGTATTGTTGGACCTCAAAGTTATGTATTATGTATCCAGTGAGCCTCCTACGGAGAGACCAAAGGACCAAAAGCTCGCAACGACTAGAAAGGAAGTGCTCGTGAAGGCAAATAGTAACCGCTACAACGAAGTAGTGGAGATCCAAGCAAAAGGAACCCTAACCCTTTGCCGCTTAAAGGTTAACAGCGGAATCGAAGAGGTGGAGCGTCCTCGTGGCCAGAAAGCCACAAAGAAGGTTCAAGTGCAGAAGTACAAGAAGCAATGCGGGCGAACTCGCTTCCGCAACGCCAAGCAAGCCCGCCAAGCCCTATGGGCGGCTTTCTCTGGCCTCGATGGACAGGCTGGGGATGCCCTCCTCGGCACGCATGTTGGAAATCTGGTCGTTAGCTGCGATTCATGTCGTGGTTACCACTTGTCCAGCCCTTCCGAGTGGCTTGGGACCGAGGTGCCATTTGCTGCCTAATGAAACGCCGAGCGATATCCAAGTTCGCTTCGCCCACCCTGATGTCGCGCTTCTCTTAGAGACAGCGATGCTTCAAGGGGAGTTGGAGGACCTTCTTGGTTTGCAAGGAAAAACGGTGCTGGCGGATAAATCGGCATATATCCGTATCCCGTTAACTGAGCAATTTCAGATGACCTTACGTCCTGTGGACCTCGGCTTTGATGGATATTCCGAATGGATGACTTGGCATGAACATAACGACGAGAACACCAATCGTCGGGAAATTCATGGATCAATCCGTGCTTCTGTTGAAGTTGTATGCAAGCGGAAAGGTTCAACGTTTGTTCCGTTAACTTTCACGGTTCACAAACCCGACCTGGAAGGCGTCATCAATCAAGCACTTGGGACCATTCGGTTTCACACCGGTCGACGCCTTGCTCCCAAATTCATCAAAGGAGTTGAGCTCTGATGGAGAAAACCGTGGTCAAAAAAACTAGAACTCAAACAACAGTGCGCAACTTTCTACCTTGTGACGCTTGTTCAGCAAGAGCAAAGTTCAATGTCCAGTTCTCATTCGGAGAATTAGATTTTTGTTCTCACCACTTTCAGTTACACGAAACTGTAATTACGACAATTTCAATATCCGTACAAAGCTTAGGAGGAGCGAGCAATGAAACTAAAGCAGAGTGATACCCAGCAAGCGTGGTTGCAATTTACCGATGGCCGACAGATCCAGCTTCATAAAGATGCTGTAATCGAAATAACCGATAGCGGATTACTTTTCATTACATTAGGCGATTATCAGGCGACGGTTTATCCACCTCACACTTGGCTTCGCCTAAAGGTAAATGATCCTGCTGGCCAAGCCGCAGCAATACTTCTGGACAATGCAAATCTTAATGTGCCCTATAGCCCATAGATAGATCCAGATGTTACAACTTAATAAAACCTATCCAAATAATAGAAAAGAGGTCCCATGCAAGAAAATGTAACACCTATAACAATCAAAATGGAATCATTGGTAATTGATGGCAACTCCCTGGTTATCAATAGTCTTAAAATTGTAAATCCTGAGCTAGTTGAATTCTTAGCTACTAAAGCCAATATTGAAGAGGCATTTATTGAACTTCTTAACGCCGCGCTCTTTGTGCGTCGCCTTTCAGAGGTTTCCATTGAAACTGAGGCGCTAAATAGCGTCGCGGATAAAGTGAAGACATCTGTGGAAAAAGCAGGTGACGATGCGGTCAATGATTTTGCTGCACTAATTAAGACTCATTGCGACATTGAAAATCCAATTGGGTTGGCAAGACTGCTTCGTGACCAAGTGGTTCCAGCAATTGTCCACGAGCTCAACCCAATGAATAAGAAAAGCCCTATGTACAAAATCTATGATCCGCTTATTGATCTTGTTCAACGTGTATCAGCTGATGAAGGTGCGAAGGAAGCAGTTGATAATTCTTCGACTAAAGGCAAAAACTTCAATTCAACTATGGATGGCATCTTACAAAAGTTGGCAAGTTCAAACGGAGATGAGATTGAATTTGTCAACGACGTTAAATCCGCAACCGGATTAAAAGGCGGGGATGAAATTGTCACCCTTCCTCCTGAGATGACAGGTGGGCACTCTGTAAAGATTGTCTGGGAATTTAAAGCAGAACGTGACTTAACGCAGCCCAAAATTCTCAAAGAGCTAGCAGGAGCTATCGATAATCGACAAGCCAAGTCTGGAGTCTTTGTACTAGCTCG
>CAIKYX010000154.1 GCA_903831745.1 Oligoflexia bacterium | reverse complement strand
GCGTTACTTTTTTTGAAAATGAAAACTCTGCTTGGCAGAATCTGCGCGAAACTGAAGAGGACTTTGAAAGCCTCGCGCTTGAGTTTTGCTCGATGATCAAAAAAAGGCACCCGTGGATTGGACGGGTGCCTAAACCTAAGAAGCTTAAAAAAAAGACTACTTCTTGATCTTGATGCTGACGATCTTGACGTCTTTTTTAGGACGATCGCGCTCGTTTCGGCTGACTTTTGAGATCTTTTCGGCAACTTCGATTCCGGAAGTGACTTCACCAAAAATGGTGTAGTGGCCGTTCAGGCTCGGGTACGGGGCGACCGTAATGAAGAACTGCGATCCGTTGGTATTCGGGCCCGCATTGGCCATCGCAAGAATTCCTTTTTTAGTAAAACTATCGAGAGGACCGGTTTCATCCTGAAATTGATAACCTGGGCCGCCCATGCCTGTGCCCATCGGGTCTCCGCCCTGAATCATGAAGTCTGGAATCACGCGGTGAAAGATCGTTCCGGCATAAAGTGATTTTCCTTTTTTTGCCTTTTTACCAGTCTTCGGGTCAGTCCATTCTTTCGAACCATCCGACAAGCCGATGAAATTATCGACTGCAAGTGGTGCTTTGTCCTTGAATAGAGTGACGTTGATGTCGCCCATGCTGGTTTTGATGACCGCAGTGGGGTTTTTCACCGGAGCGGTTTTGGCAACAGGATCGGCTGCGAAAGTGTTGATTGAACTCGTGAGAGCTAATGCAAAGAGTATAAGTGTTTTCATGAGTTCAGCTTAAATCAGGTCATCGAGGGACGCAAATCCTCAGTCGCGCGGTTTTCTAAATGATTAATGTTGAAAGATACGGCTCTATACTGGATTAATTCTGTCGACTGAATTTATGGAAGTGTGCTATTCTGCCGAACATGTCCGAAACCGAAAAAACTTTTGAAACCTGTATTTCCTGCCGAAAACCGAAGGCCGTACTTGCGTGCGAGATTTGTGATGAGGCGCTTTGTAAGAAATGCGCACAAATGCTCCCAGTAGAAACCTTTTCTTTCTTAAAGACGATTCCCGAGAACCTTGCGCATTCGGTCTATTGCAATCCTTGTTACGACGAGTTGGTGGCACCCGAGTTAGACCTTTATCAAGAGACAATGCAAAAAGCAGAAGGTGTCTTTGTTTTCTTTACGACTCAGCGAAATGGCATTCCGATGACCAGAAAATCGAAAGAGGTTTTTGAAGTCCGCGATTGCATTGATCGCGATGAAGCAATTCTTCGTCTTGCTTTTTTTGCGGCCCAAGCGGGTTTTAATGGTTTGATCGAGTGCGAAGTGGATTACGAAAAAGTTCGACTCGGCGCCTATCAAACTTCTAAATGGCACGGCACCGGAGTGGCTGCCCAAGTGGATGCGGACAAGATCGCCCTGCAAGATCGTCAGAACGAAGTTTATCGCTAGAAGCGAATGGCGGCTTAAAATCCGCGAACGGCTGCCTTCGATTTTAAAAATACGACAATCTTTGCCGTTTGCTTACGCTGCACTAATTCCATCGGAGAGTTGCCCCCGAGCGAAGGGTTCTGAAGTTTGTACCAGCTTAGGCACTTCAATTCCTTCCAGCCAAAACACTGCATCGCCAATTGTATGACGTCATCCTTGGTCAGATCTTCCCGTTCGGACTTGATTTCAGTATCCATCCCAAACTTTTTATCATTTTAGGTGAATAATGCCTACTCCTTCTTGAAGTCATCGAGTGATGTGCCTAAAATTAGAGTAATATGATCAATATCTTGCTGGTCGAAGATGCTCCTGAAGTAGGAATGAGACTTAAGCCGATGCTGGAATCGAAATTCGGTGCAAAGGTGCAGGAGATTTACTCTTTGCAGGCTGCGATTGAATTGCTCGAAGCGCCTTGGCAAGCCGCTGATTTGATCATTTGTGATTATCATGGGGGCAGTACTGCACTTTTAAAATGCCTGGTCGAACTCTGCAAGGAAGTTCCTGCTCTCTTTGTGATTGATGAAAATACGCGAATGGCCGAATTGCTGAAATCCTCGGCAGTAACTCAGCCTATTGCCATTCAACGTAAGTTTCTGTTCGAAGAGACTGCCGCGAGACTGACGGAGTTTCTGGCAAAACGAAATGCGGCACCAGTCGAGACAAAATCGTTGGACGACGAGTTTGTCAGGATTCCGACCCGGTCTTTTGCAGTTCTTTTTGGTTCTCCGCTTGAAGCTGATATCTACATTAGGAATACGGCCAAGGCTTACGCAATTTCCTTCAAGAATGGAGAGAAAGTGGATTTGGCCAAGGTGGATAAGTTTTTTGTGGTTCAGTCTGCCGAATATTTTTACGTTAGAAAAGACCAGATGGTTGCGGTAATGAAAAAGCAGGAAGAGCACCTCGATCACTTGATTAAGGCTGAGCCGGTTCCCGCAGAGAAAGCCCGTGTTGCCACAGAAGAGACCATCGAACTGATTCAAGATCTCGTCGAAAAAGTGGGGTTTACGCCTCAGGTTCAGAGTTTGGCGAGAAGAAGTGTGCAGCTCACTCAAAAGTTAATCGGATCGAAACCGCGTTTGAGTCTGATAACGGATGCGATGAAAAAGAATGAAGGAAAATACCTTTCCGCGCATAGTCTGATGCTTGCGGAACTGAGTTGTGCCATGGCCGCAAAAATGGAGTGGAATTCTCCCGGTACTTTTCTGAAGTTGATCATGGCTTCCTTTCTTCATGACATTTCTCTTAAGGACAATGAGCTTGCGAGATGCAGTACGATCGAAGAGGCATTGCTAAAGAATCGTCTTGAAGCCTCCGACGTTGCAAAATACAAGCTCCATCCATTTCGTGCAGCAGAGTACTCGAGAAGTTTTCATGAGATTCCGTCCGACGTCGATCATATTATTTCTCAGCACCACGAACGTCCGGATGGCACGGGTTTTCCACGGCAATTGCATCATCAGCAAATTAGTCCGATGTCGGCGTTATTCATCATGGCACATGACCTCCTGCGGTTTTTTTATGACCGGGGCGAAGAGGCGAGCATCAAGTCGTTCATTGAAGAAAAAGGTTCTCAGTATCAGCAGGGGGTATTTAAGAAAATCCTGAAAGGTCTGTCGGTCATGCTTTTGGTCGGTCTTTTTGCTTCGAACTCGTACGCAGCGGTCAGCAAGAAGTGTCTCGAGCCATTGAAGGCCGCTCTCGAAAAGCCTCAGGACATTTCCGGACGACCCGTGCCAGCCTCGACGACGGTCGTGGTCGAGTGCCAATATTATGAATTCAGTGAGCTTGCTCCCGAGTGGCAAAAACAGGTGCGCGATAAACTTAAAGCAATCGACCAGACGGTCTACAGTGATACCAAGCTTTCTGAAGTGCTCGGGTATCTGAAGACCGCGCCAACCAATGCCAAGGGCTTTCCGCCAGGAGAGTGCCCCGCTGCATTTCTGAAATTATCAAAGCTGGGCCCGGCGAATATGCGCGCAGTAGCAGAGTCAGATAAAGATAACTGTGCCAAGAAGGTGCGGGATTTCATCCTCGATGCGGGCCCCCCGCCTGCTGAGTGTTCTGCCACTTATGGCGAGATTGAAGATGACTTTAGGAAGTTTGTCGATCAACTGCGCGGCCAAATCTATGACGACAAGTACTTTAAATTAAAATCGACTGTCAAGATGTCCGACTTGTACGAAACGCTAGTGAAAGTGTATTCGACCATCATGAAAGCCAAATGCGACATCATGAGGTAATCAAGTGAAGGTGTACTTCTTCATGAGGCACGCCACCTTCTGATCTATTTGATTTTTACTGCTTTCGAGCGCGGCAATCACACCCAGTCGGTCTTCGCGGGTTCGATTCTGATTCAGCTTGAGTTTTCCCTCGAGTCTCGCGATTTCTATCTTGAATCCTACAATTGCTGAAAGCATTTCTTTTTTTTCACTTTCAGGAAGGCTCAGATTCCAAGGTGATGTCTGGTTTGCTTCGTAGTGGTTTACCATGGATTGCATGTCGTCGTACGTCTTCTGCGGGGTGAGCAGGGTGGCTTTGCCATAGGCATGAATTGCGGCATAGTTCCAAGTGGGAACATGAGTGCCGGGGGCATACCAGGATGGCGAAACATAAGCGTGGGGGCCCTGAAAAATAACGAGGACTTCGTCCTGTGCTTCGAGCGTTTGCCATTGGGGGTTCGCTCGCGACATGTGCCCGGAAAGAGTGACTTTGCCATCTGATTGGCAAGAATGAATCGGAAAATGATTTGCTTGAATGCCATGATCGCTTTGGCTTACCAGGGTGGCAAACGAATATTCTTGCATGATTTTAAGCAGTGTATCGGTATCGGATTCTTTGAATAACGAAGGGAGGTACATGAAAGAGGTATGCTTGAAACTGCTTGATCCGTCAACCGCATCAATGATTGCTTCTTCGATCGCCATGCTCGCCATCATGTCCGCCTTGGCAGGAGTGCGAAGTGTGCGATGAAGTGCTGCATACCTGTAGCTCGGCATGAGACTGCCCTTTGCTGTTCAATTTCCATGAGTAATGGTCGGTGCAAGAAAAGATTGGATCTGAGTTAACCTTCAAGGTTTGATCGCTGACGTCAACCCGCTGAGGAGTTCCTTTTTCTCGCGTCAGTTTCGTCTCGGAATTACAAACGCTGTGCCCAGCACCGTCGGTCACGCATCCACGGACTTTAAGTTCGGTTCCGATCTTGCCGGTCATTCTTAAAGAAACCGAATATCCTGAGGTGCCACTGTTAGAAGCGTCTGGGTTAGGAAGCGAGAGTTGCACTGCTTGTTGGGTGCCATCACGATTAATGACGCTCAGGCGGCCTTCACTGAGCTCGATTTCACTATCTCCGTCAGCACGGATGAAGAGTGCGTGGCCATCACCCTGACACGAATCAGAGTTGGTATGGGGTGTGGCAATAATCTGGTAGGTCGTGCAACCATCCGGCAAACCTGCTACTGGCGGAGGCGTGCCGCCCGCCACCTGGGCAAGTGCTGAGGTTCTGAGTGCAGAGCTAAAAAGAAAAACAACGAGTGCTAATACAATGAGGCGTTTCATGGGAACTCCTTCTCCATTACAAAGACGATTCTTCCTCTTGAAGAATAGATGTGATTGGGATGCTTATAGAATAACAGGAGGCATCACGGCGCGGAATGTGTCAAAAGTGACAATTTTAGGCTGAATTTTGTTGAAAAACAACTGAGACGGTTGAATTAGAAGACGAGGCGGGAGCTCTCTTTCAGACCCGTCGAGAGCTTCGTGCAGGCATTGAAATATCCGTTATTTCCTACTTCTTTCGAATCGAGCAGAAAAACCACTGCGGCAGGAGGTGTGGCACCTTGATACGCCATGATCGACTCAAGCCATCGTCTTGCTTTTTTTGCAAGCCCCATGCCTAGAAACTCGGGTACTCCAACGCCTTCGACCAGGCTTCCGAAATTTTTAAGCGTACCATTCATGTCGAGCGTGCAGTTGATGGCAAGATTTTGAATCACTGAATGGTGGGTGACGTAGCGATCCCAGAAGCCTGGGATGCCGCGAAGCGAGCCGAGCCATTCATTGATATGGCTGACCCATTGCTCTCGAATGGATGCTTCGAGGGCCGCGCCATCGAGTACATCGATCATGGGAATCGAAATTTTATCTCCGGCGCTGAGGCCGCCGATTTGCAGATCGAGAACCAGGTTGGTCGTTTCTGGATGTTCGATTTCAAACCAATGTCCTGCAATTTTGGTATCGATCGTCGTATGGGAATCGACCAAGGCAAATACAAAGGAACGGGTCTGACGTTCGGCTGTCGTGGTCTGATGTATCGTGCTTCCTACCGTTAATACCTTGAAGCCCTTGATGCCCGGAATCTTTATCAGTTCCTGGAGTCGTTGATCCGTTTTTAACATCGAAAAAAAATGGGCGATCGACTCGGTGGCGAGCGGGTAAGTGACCGCGGTTACAGCGACGTTGCGTAAGGCTTCCGCAGTTGCCCATGCAGCGCTGTTCGTGAGTTGGTAGATTCCAGCTACTTTAACCACATCAAGAACAGCTGATCCTCCGAGGAGGGCGATAGCCGCAGGTACGGTAAATTTGCCGGTGTTGATAATGGGCTGCTCGAGCATCAGGATTTTGTAATCCGCAGCAAAAGAAGGCGTGCAGAAGAAGATTCCGATGATCCACGAAAGTTTTGCAAATCTCCACGCACGGGCGAAACTCATGAGTCGGAAATTAAACACCAGATTCAGCTAAATTAGAAGCAGAACTACAATGAAGCGGTTGTTTCAATCATACTCATTGAATTTGCTCGTCCGGAAAGTTCAGGTTCCAGATCACAGTCGGTTGAACTCGATCCTCGCCCTTTTGGATGATCTGATCATAGAAGCCCTTGGGGGTGATTACGTGTGAGCCCGAGGTATCAGTCCATAGCTTCGAGAAAGGAATCGACAGCGATTCGCCATCATTGTGCTGATCGATGAGATCCCACATAAAACCGATTACGCGCCATTCGTTAGTGGATTTACCGCAAACGTCGGCCGGAATGGTTTCGATCTTTATCGGAGCCCGTCTCGGCACCATGTATTGAAACCCCGGATCTGGATCGGTAAGCGCAAAGTTCAACCAACCTGCATAGAAGGATGCCCAACCTTCTGATAGTGAAAGGGTGATGTCATTGCATCGGTCGATGTAGTGCTCGCCACCGCCAAAAGCGCCGATTCGTCCACGATCGTAGATGGCGTGGCCCATTTCGTGAGAAACCACATCCCATTGATAGCCCAGGGTGAGGTTCACCGAGTCGCCATCGTAGAAATCACCCTTGGCCGGCCAAATGAAGTCGATCGGGCGTTTCCAAAAGTCGAGCCCGATTTCGTCAAACAGTTTCTTCTCGGCCTTTACCGCAGTTTGCCAAATTGCAACGGCCTGACCATTATTGGTTTTTTCATCAAAAATGATTTTCTGATGTACGCCACATTTTGTAGGAAAGGTGATCGCATAAGAGCCGCTTCCGTTGGTAACACTATAGCGTGGTGCTTCGAGCGGAATCGAAAGGGTAAAGGTCGTTTTGGCGCAATTCAGATCTTGCAGGAAACCTTTTTCATCTGTCTGATAAGTTTGAAAGCCGCCGTCTGCATGAAGTTGGGATTTGAAATTCAGCTTTTCGACAGGGGTTTCGATTCCATTTACCATTCGTACAAATGTCAGGGCCAGACCGGTTACCGCTTCTTCATCCTCGATGTGGTCCGGATGAATGAGGTCACCCGACATCATTACTTTAGGTAGGTTCTGTGCAAACTCATAAAACGGAGTTGGTCGATTCATGCGGGCAAGTACTTCTTTGGCCGCAGCCAAGGCATCAATTCTGCCACCAGTAATAGTTTTACCTTCGAGAGTCGGGGTGGGAATCGCCGTGGCTAGAATTATTTTTTTAAGTTCCTGGGCGGTCAGTTTCGGATTCAGTGATAGCAGTAAAGCAGCTACTCCAGACACGTGGGCTGCGGCCATCGAGGTGCCGCTCAGTTTACCATATTGTTTGTTCATCATGGTGCTCAGGATATTAGTACCCGGGGCGCCAATTTCGACTTGTGATTTACCGTAGTTTGAAGTCGAAGACAGTTCGTCGTTCTCATTCAGGTCTGCGACAGAAATGACATTGGAATACCTGAGATTCGCCGGATGACGGGGTTGAACATCATTATCTGTATGATTATTGCCTGCAGACGCGACAAACAAGACTCCCGCTTTCTCTGCTGCACGAACCGCATCGTCAAGGGCCTTTGAATCTCCAATGCCGCCCCAACTTGCGTTAATGACTTTCGCTCCCATTTTTACTGCATAAAGGATGGCTTCGATGGCATCAGCGCCCCAGCCACTGCCGTTCTTCATCCATTTCACTGGAAGGATCCTGACGTGACTTGCAATTCCAGCGATTCCTATACCGTTATTCTGAATGGCGCCGATGATTCCGCTGACATGAGAGCCGTGATTGAAGTCGTCTTGGGTGTCGGATGATTTTTCTTCAAAGTTGTAGCCATGCACATCATCGATGTAACCATTCTGATCGTCATCTTTTCCATTGTTGGCGATTTCGCCCAGATTGGTAAAAATGCGAGTCGCAAGATCGGGATGATCGAGGTCAATGCCGGTATCGACCACTGCGACCAGAATGTCTGATGCGTCGCCTCGAACCAGACTTTGAGTTTCGAGAACGTGGGTGTTTGCTAAAGACCACTGTTCGCCAAAGAGTGGGTCATTAGGACCTTCGTTTTTGGATGTCAGTGAATCGACCGAATACCGTTGGTCTTCTTCTGCCCATTCGACAGCGGGGTCAGCTTGAAGTTGTTTCAGGAGATTTGATTTTTGTAGAGTAGGAACTTGAATGAGTTGCCACCCTTCGAGCGAAAGCTTTCTGGCGTGGGCGAGGGATTTGCCGGTTTTGACCAGAATTCTAGAAACCTCGGGCGCAGCATGGGCGTGGGTCGAGAAAATTTGGAAAAGGATGAGTAAGGCAGAGCAAGCAGTCTTCTTTTTCATCTAAAGATAGTATTCAGATGAGTGAGGCTTCCTCAACGAAAATATGTGAAAAATTTGAAGGCTATTGAAGCGGGGCGTTGTGTTTTTGGGCATTGACCCGCCCGTTTTTAACAAAAACGAACGGGTCAGTAATCATCCCAATACTTGCTGTGAAATTAGATTTAGAAAGAAAGCTTGTCTTTGATTTTAGCGAGGGTCGCATCTTTGATGCCTTTTACTTTCTTCAGGTCATCCGCTTTAGTGTAGGGGCGGCCGTCGATGATGGCTTGGGCCTTTTTAGGGCCGATTCCAGGAAGTTTTGCGATATCTTCCTTGCTCGCGGTGTTTACGTTTACCATCATGCCTTCGGCTGATTTTTTTCCTGCAGCTACTTTTGCTTTTCCGGCATCTTTTGCTGTGTCAGCTTTTGCTGCTGCTTGATCGACTGATGCGGCGGCTTTTTGGGCAGCAACGGTTGCTGAAGCGGTGGTAGGCATTTCTGCGAATGAAGTGGAAGATAAAGTCAGAGCTAAAATGATCAATACGTTTTTCATGGGTTCTCCTGTTTGTTAAGTGTGATCTCATATTAACCGACAGGGATACCGATGTGCAAGTGCTTCTAGAGGCTATGGTTCCAGAGGGATTTTAGCACTGCGTCCGGAGCCATGATTTTTCTCCATGAATCATATTGAGCCAACGGGTTTTTTTCGAATGCCTTGATTTCATCTTTCGTGAGTTTTAGATCCTTGGCGTGGTTGAGCATGTCTCGCATGGCAAGGTCTCCGTCCAGGTTTGCAGCTTCGCCCCAGGCGCCGTAAATGGCACCCTGGGTATTCGAAACGATGTCTTCTCGAAGTGCGTTGTTATGTACCGAATAGACGGGGTCTCTGAATACTTGAAGAGGTTCTCTTCCTAGGGTGTTTGAGAAAATATCGTAGAGTTCGCCTGCGATAAACATCGATACCGAAGATGCCCGATCGGCGTAACCTTCTGATTTAAGTTGTCTCGAAAGGTAAGCAGAGTTCCAAAAATGATAAGGTTTTCCATCCGGGCAAGAAGCGCTGAATTGAGCAGGAAAGCTATAATAGCCAGGCTGGTCTGCTAAAAGTAGATCAAGGTAGTTCATGCCGGCTGAAATTACGAAGAGCGACATGAAAACAGAGCAATTCTCCTCCTTGCTCACGGCTTTGTCGCTGAGAAATAGCTCCATCGAATCACCGCGGGTAGAGTAGAGGCCCAGAGTTTTCTACGCCCGTTCAGTGGCCTCTGGTTCGTTAAAACCTGCTTCCTGAAATGAAGCAACAAGGTCAGATAGAATCTTGCCGTGACTGGGTTGCCCGGCTTCGAGTGCTCGGATTCGATTCATGATTTTAAGCGCTGCAATTGCGAGCGGTTTTCCGTATTTTTCATCTGAAAGTACTTCAACTGTCAGTTCCGGCAACGAGAGCCACGCCGGACCCGCAGTTCGAGGAGCCATTAAAGCGAAAATTTTCTTCAATCCGCTCGCGCAGCCAAAACTGAAGTAGTGACTGCAAAAAACAGGAGCAGCTTCATCGATTTTGGTAAAGTCATATCCCGGTTTTAGAGACAAGACTTCCTTGAGCATTTTTTCGCTAAATCCTGTCGGATAGCTTAAGTCGGTGGTTGAATAATGTTCGAGATAGCCCCTGAGCTCGTCAAACGGCGGAATCTCGAGACTCGGCGTTTGTGAAGGGGCCGGAGTAGGAAATGTCAGACCAGAAAAAAGAGTAGCTCTTTTGAGCTGGTACGCATAAGCAGCATGCCTTGCTTCAATTCGTTGGGCCATTGAAACGATCCAAGTAATAAAGTTTCCCTGATAGGTGGCATCGGCACCGTTGTAGATTTCCTCGGCCGTGCCTTCGTTTACTATTTTTTGATATTGCAGTCCCAACATGCTCTGGCTTGCGGCCCCGACTTCAGTGCACATTTGTTTTAAGTCGGTAGGAATCTGTGCCTCGCTCGAGAGCGGACTCAGGAATAAACCTGAAAAAACACCTGACAACAAAATACACTTCCATCCTTGAAATTGCATTCGAGCTCCTTGCTTTGATACTTTAATTGAAGCGTAGTTTGTCGAAGTTCTCAATAATTAAACAAAGTTTATGTAGAAAACATTATCCGGTTTTTGTCGCCAGTGTTAGAGTACCGCCAGGAGTCTTATGCAGCACCTGTCAGAAATCGGCCTGGTCTTGATTGATATCCAAAAAGGTTTTGCTGACCCGTATTGGGGACGGCGAAATAATCCGGGGGCTGAAAGCCGAATGCAGGAATTGCTTGGGTTCTGGCGTCAAAATACAGGGCCTGTTTTTCATGTTCAGCACCTTTCGGTACAAGAGGATTCACCGCTCAATCCAAAGCGGAATCTGCACGACTTCATCGAATTTGCGGAACCGAAAAATGACGAGCCGGTATTTCAAAAATCGGTAAACAGTGGTTTTATTGGCACTCGTCTTGAGAAAGTCTTAAGAGATCGCAAAATTAGAGAAATCGTTTGCGTGGGTTTTACGACAGATCATTGTGTCTCTACCACGGTACGAATGGCTTCAAATCTTGGGTTTAGTGTCAGGTTGTCGGCCGACGCGCTTTGTACGTTTGATCGGGTCGATCATCGGGGGCAGATCTTTGCTGCTGAAGTGATTCATCAAAGTGCGCTTGCAAGCTTGCATCAGGAATTTGCGATCGTGTCGTCGCAGGCGAGCTTGCTTGAGTATTTAAAAAAACAGCCATGATGGGTGTTCGGGCCCATCATGGCTGAGCGTCCAAAAGTCTCACAGAGTATCGTTCGTGTTATTTTCTGCGGTACCCCCGGAAATCTAAGTTGTAACTAACATCCGCCGTAGGCAGAGGGTAATTGATTTTAACCGGCTGCGGGATAGCCTGAATCCTATGCTCGTTTGCGTGGGCTTTCGGTCGTGATCTTGTGTTTGCCAGATTTTCGATTCAATTCGGCCAGTCTCTTGGCTCGTTTTCCTTCCGGTTCTTGAGCACCTCCGTGCTGGGCTCCGGTTTTCAGGTTTTCGTCCGGATTTAAATAATGGGTCTTTGTGGCTGTAGCGTTTTTCATCTTTTGTGTCTTCATGATCAATGTGTGTGCAAGCGGTGGACCATTTGCATTAAATTTCAATCACTTTGGTTCAAGTAAACATTGAGATGGTTTTCCTTTACCTCTCAAATTGACTATCATAGTCTCATTCCATGCGAGATTCGATCGTGCTGTACCTCAACGGCAAGCGACATGAGTTACGTGGCGAACCCTGTTTTGCCACCGTTTCTGATTTTCTACGTTACGAGAAAAACTTGCGAGGAACCAAAGTGGTATGTGCCGAAGGTGATTGCGGGGCATGCACGGTCTTGGTCGCACGACTGACTGGAGATTCCCTTGGTCCGTACGAGCCGATCAATTCGTGTATCAGTTTCGTCTATCTGGCAGACCGTTCTCATTTGATCACAGTAGAAGGGTTGCGTGGCAGTAGCGAAGCACTTCATCCCGCCCAAAAGGCAATGATTGAATGCAATGGCGCGCAGTGTGGATACTGTACCCCGGGCTTTGTGTGTTCTCTTGCGGGCCTGACAGATTCGACGAAATCAGAGAATAAAGGCCTGAGTGAAAAGCGCGTTAAGAATGCGCTCACCGGAAATCTGTGTCGCTGTACCGGTTACGAAGCGATTATTAAGGCAGGGTGTTCAATTCCGCTCGATGCTGCGCCTAAACTTTCGTCGCTTTATGATGACTCATTGATCGCCCGCGATTTGCGTCAGCTCTCGGGTTCTGTCGAGATTTTGTCTAACGAGCAAAGTGTTTTTCTGCCCGAGACAGCAGATCAAGCCGTCCAGTACATCAATCGTTATCCCGATACCCGGGTTATTTCCGGGTCGACTGATCTGGGAGTATTGTCAAATAAGGGTAAGCTCAAATTAAAGCGCCTGATGAATTTGAACGCCCTTCGCGAAAGTTACGAAATCAAGGAAGAGCCTGATTATTGGAATGTAGGTGCAAAGGCATCTCTTACCCGAATCGAAAAAGCTTTGGAAAAAGATTTTTCCGAATTTTCGAAATACCTCAATGTCTTTGCCTCGCCTCAGATAAAAAACGCCGCCTCACTGGCGGGTAACATCATCAACGCATCGCCGATTGCAGACAGTATTCCATTCTTAAGGGTGGCAGAATCTGAATTGGTGCTAAAGAGTATTCAGGGCGAGCGAATGGTAAATATCAATTCTTTTATCCAGGGGGGCTATAAGAAACTCGATCTTAGGCCTGGCGAATTATTGATTCGCATTCGCATTCCAAAGACGAGTGCCCGATTCAAACTCTTCAAGGTTTCAATTCGTAAGGATCTCGATATTTCGACCGTAACCTTTGCCGCGCGCTATTCGATCTCGAAGGGTGTCATTCAAACTTTTTCTTTGGCTTTCGGAGGGGTGGGGCCGAGCGTGCTTCGCATGAGCAAATTAGAACAAATGGCGGTGGGGCAAAAGCTCGAGGCAAACCTGTTCAAAGCAATGGCGAAAATGTTAAAACAGGAGATCACGCCCTTAAGTGATGTTCGTGGCAGCGCCGATTACCGGCATCAGCTTTGTCATAATTTGTTACTGAAGTTTTATGATGAAGTCGCGCGCCAATTTGAACCCGATGCGGAGCTTTCAATATGAGTATCGGACAAGATCTTCCGCATGATTCATCGCGGGGCCATGTAACCGGAGAAAGCATTTTTATTGATGATCGTCTTGAAGTCGCAGGCGAAGTGTTTGTCGGTGTCGTCGGTAGTCCGATTGCGAGCGGAGAATTATTATCGATCGATAGCAAGGCTGCGCTTGCTCATCCAGCTTGTCTGGGGGTCTATACCGCCCGCGATTTTGTAGGTAAACACTGGGGTTCGATTGTTCATGATCAGCCTTTCTTGGTAGAAACAAAAATTAATTACATGCAAGAAGCGGTTTGCCTGGTCGTCAGTTCTGGGCGCGAAACGCTAGAAGAAATCAAGAGTCTAGTTCGATTAGAGACCAAAAGTGCGGTGGGTGTCTTTTCGATAACCGACGCAAAAAAAGCGCAGACGATCATTGCTCGTGCGCAGAAGCCATTTGTTCAAGGAAACGCGGACCTCGCACTCAAAAAAGCGCCTCATCGACTTCGGGGTGTTTTTGTATGTGGCGGCCAAGAGCATTTCTACCTCGAATCTCAGGCTGCAATTGCGTATCCCCTCGAGAACGGGCAGCTCGAAGTGCATTCATCGAGTCAGCACCCGAGCGAAACCCAAAGGGTAGTGGCAGAAGCCTTAGGCTTGCCACTCCATCATGTGGTGTGTGTGGTGAAGCGGATGGGGGGCGCATTTGGAGGTAAAGAATCACAAGGAGCTCCGATTGCGGCTTATGCAGCCCTGGCTGCGGCAAAACTAAAGAGACCCGCTAGAATCGCGATTACTAAAGATCAGGACATGATGCTGACGGGCAAAAGGCATCCATTCGAAAATGAATACGAAGTCGGGTTTGACGAACGAGGTAAGATCTTAGCGTTTAAGGTTTTGATTCAATCGGATGGCGGAGCGTATGCTGATTTATCCTCATCGATTCTCGAGCGGGCCATGTTTCACGTCGATGGGGCGTATTCGCTAGAAAATGTCTGGATCGATGGCGTTTGCTATCGAACGAATAATACACCACATACGGCTTTTCGGGGTTTCGGTGGCCCGCAGGGCAATATGACGATCGAAGCCGTGATCGAAGAAATTGCCCAGCATTTAAAGATGGATGCAAGTGAGGTTCGGCGTATTAATCTTTATCGGGATGAGCGCAACCTTACGCCCTATGGTAATCGGGTTGAAAACAACATGTTGCCTGCAATTTATGATCGCCTGATGGCTACTTCAGACTATCAAAAACGGTACCAGGAAATAGAAGCTGAAAATCTAAAACGCACCGGACGTGTTCGAGGAATCTCGATCACGGCAACCAAGTTCGGAATAGCTTTTACCTCGCGGTTTCTCAATCAGGCGAATGCGCTCGTCAATCTTCATCTCGATGCAACGGTGCAGGTGAGCACCGGAGCCACCGAAATGGGGCAAGGGGTAAATACCAAGATTCAACAGATTGTAGCTCATGAGTTCGGTATTGAATCCACGCGAGTGCAAATCATGCCGACATCAACCGAAAAGAATCACAATACTTCTCCTACGGCGGCATCCAGCGGCGCCGACATTAATGGTGCTGCCGCGAGAAATGCCGCCCTTCAGATTAAATGCAGGTTGATTGCGCTTGCTCGTAAAAAGTTTTCCGGAGAGCTCTGCACACCGCTTGCGGAATACGAACTTTCATCGATCGAGCTCGGGCAGTTACCAGTAGAGGTTGACCCGGATTTTGTGTTTGAAGGAGGAGACGTTCTTCAGAAATCTACGGGGCACAAAATTACTTTGAAGGAATTGATCACCATCGCGTATCAGAATCGGATCTCGCTCGGTGCTTATGCATTTTATAAAACGCCAGATCTCGGATTCGACAAGACCAAGGTAGAGGGGCGGGCTTTCAATTATTTTACGCAAGGAATGGCAGTCAGCGAAGTGTCTATCGATGAATATACCGGTGAAATGAAAATTCTTCGTTCTGATATTTTGATGGATCTCGGACGCCCTTTGAATCCGGGTATCGACCGAGGTCAGGTGGTCGGTGGATTTGTTCAAGGCGCCGGCTGGGTGACTACGGAGAATTTGTTCTATGATCAAGAGCGAAACCTGATTTCGCATTCACCGACGACCTATAAGATTCCGAACATTCAGGATACTCCGCGCGATTTGCGGGTCGATTTCATTGAAAATCTAGAAAATGATCGTAATGTGCATGGCTCAAAAGCGGTAGGAGAACCGCCGCTTTTGCTCGGAACCAGTGTCTGGACAGCCGTCAAGCACGCGCTCAGATATCGTTCGAAAGGTCCAACGGTGAATATTTCTTCGCCGGCCACCGGTGAGGTGATTCTGAATGAACTTACCCGGTTGAAGGGAGTTTGAAGTGGAACAAAACACGCGGATTTTTTGCGAACATTTTCTGAAGTTCTCCGAAGCGAAACTGCCCATGGTGGTGGTGACTCTGACCGATATCGTGGGCCATGCTCCTCAGGATGTTGGAGCTCGGATGATCGTCGGTAAGGACGAGGTTCTCTTTGGCACAGTGGGTGGCGGAAAAATCGAAAAACGGTGTATCGATACTGCTCGAGAGTTTCTGGCGGCCAAAGAAAAAGTCGCGTCTAGAAGTTTTACCTGGAATCTTCCGCGCGATATCGGAATGACCTGCGGGGGTGAAGTTACCTTTTTCTTTGAGACTTATCGCCCGGAGTCTACCTGGAAAATCGCCGTCTTCGGAGCCGGGCATGTTTCGCAAGAACTCACTCGACTCTTGGTTCGCATGGATTGTCAGGTCACTGTGGTCGATCCCCGTTCAGAATGGATAGATAAACTGCCTAACGTTTCGAATTTGCGAAAGCTAGTCAAAGAAAACATGATCGATGCCCTCGAAGTTTTGGAGCCGGATACGTTTGTGGTGATAGTGACCATGGGGCATGCGACGGATGTGCCCCTTTTGAAGTGGTCACTTAAGAATCGTAGTTTTCCTTACGTTGGAGTAATCGGAAGCAAAGTGAAGCGAGTGAAGATCAATGCCGAATTACGAGACGATGGGGTGAATCCCACGCTGATCGAGAGTTTTCACTGTCCGATGGGTGAACCATTCGGCAGAAACACACCGTTTGAGATGTCGATGAGTATCATTGCCCAATTATTAAAAGTTCGTGATCAGGTCTGATTTTTTCTGATGACCTTGATGGCATGATCAAGAGTCGCGCCCAAGGCCGGGCTCTTTAACTTCAGGAAATTCGAAACCCGCTCAACCGGAAAAATCCGTATCGCCAGAAAAAGCAAGTAAGCAATGGCAAGGGGGCGAAGCGACCACCAGATGATTTCTGCATGGGATGATCCGGAATAGAAATAGAATAGAAGCATGAGTCCGTATGAGAAGAGAAAGATCGGCTGAAAGAGATCTTGAAGTGAGTTGCGATAAACCGAATTCGAGGATCTATTCATTTTTGGTTTCATTGCGGGGGCGCGATTCTTGATCCACTCCGAATATCGGGCGAGCGATTCAGGTTTGATTCGATGGGCGAGGATGACACACGCTATTCCCAATACGAATTTGAGCGCGAGACAGGTTAAGACAATTTTTAGAATGTCGTCTTCGGTTACAGAAATCCATTTGTTGGTTTCGATCAGATAAAAGCGAAAAAGCGCGACTAAATCTTTGCCAAAAATCAGAAAATACAGAGCAAGGGGTTGAATAAAGCCCCAGAGACCGAGCAGTGTCATTCCGAGCAGGTGGCCCGCGAAGTTATTTCCAAGCAGGTAGATTCCGAGGCCAAAGAGTTGTCCCTGGACCGAGATTGCAAGCATCGGGGTTAATTTCTTACCCGCTGGCGAAAGCGACTTAAGGAGTGCTGAAGCGGTACTAATCAAGACGGGGGCCCGACGATCGCCCGTTTCGATCGAGGCACGGGTGAGGATCAGGCCTTGATTCAGAGAAAGGAAATGGCCGGCCGCAGGGATCGAAAATGCATGAAGGAGGCTGCCGAGACCGATTTCAACGCTCGATAAAAGCGCTGCTTTCTTTCCCATTTCGTCAGTCATACTGGCCAAAGGCTCTGAGCCGATTGATGCCGCCATCCGGAAACACCGTGACTTTGAGTTGCTCAATCACTGGGGTGGTGGCGATATCAAAAACGATCGTGTTGCCGGCATAGGCTTTTACCGGAGTGCGCGAGACGAGCGGAAGCCATTGGCTGCCGTCCCATCCCTGAATCATCAATGCAACCGGGTTATTGTGCTTAAAATACGTAAATTCGGCTTCGATTCGCTGTAGCTTTCCTGCTTTTCCCAGTGCAATGGTGACTTCTTCGGTGTGTCCCTCGGTTCTGCTTCGCGCGCTCTCGAAACCATCAAACATATGAATGGGGGGATAGGGCGAAATGAGTTGGCTTGCCGGTCCGTAGTGTTCGTTCGAAGCATGAACAATTCTCGCGCCATAGGCCTGGCTCGCGAGATTGATTTCTGCTCCTATGCCTTGGGCTTGATTTTTTTTGATTTGAGTCGGGCTCGCGCTGTATTTAGGAGTGAGTGGCTTATGTGGGGCTGATATCTGTTCTGAAAATGAAATGCATTTGGCCTGATCGATCGGTAAGAATTCCTTTTGTTCTAGAGTTGGAAGATCTTCAGCGTAGAGCCCCAGGCGGGTAAGGCCTCCATCCGGAAACATCGAAACCCTGATTTGATCGAACACAAACTGATGATCTCGGGTGCGCAATTTCTTGATTGCATGACCTTCGAGATGAGTGCGTGGAATGATGAGGTGCCAGGTTTGGGTCTTCGGATTTCGGCCTTCAACCTGGGCTTCAGGTGCTTGATTACCCAGATGATACTGGGTTGAGAGCGAAACAAAATGAATGGCCGAAGGTGTCTTGAGTTCCAATACCAGAGAATCCACACCTCGGGGATTATGTCTAACGGTTTCCCAGCTATCCATCACTTTGCCTTGGCGGCCGTAGAGTTCGGGGTCAAATACAGGGCGACCTGGCGAAATCAGATTTTCTGCACGGGCAAAACCTTGATTGGAAACCTCGAGGATTTTTGCCCCGACTGCCAGATTGAAGTTGGCTAAGGGTTCTTGTTCGCCGCTTCGTTCGATCGCTTCAGGCAGATCTGCTTCGAACGCCTTAAAAATAAGTTCTTTATAACCACGGTTAACGATCTCTTCTTGAGGTGTGTTTTTCGGGTCGAAGTTCGTATTGAACTTTTTTAGGTTCACACCCTGAAGCGTAAGTTCCTGAAACAGCGCCTGTGCCGTTTCGGCAACGAAGCCAACCCCTTGATTGTCGCCATTGCAGAGAATGACAAAACCTTTTCCCTGATCAGGACCGTCGTAAACGAAGATCGAAAGGCAACGAAAGCCATCATTAGCCCCCTGATGAATGGCAAGTCGATTCGGTCCTGCTTCTGCGGTAAAGACTCCTAGGCCGATATTGACACCCATAAAGCTTTGGCTTGAGCGGTCGGTACACCGGAGCATCTGAATCGCGGTGTCGTGAGAGATTTCAGTGGTATGGGTATTGCGGTAAGCTTTCGCTAGAAGTAAAAGGAATTGGGCATATCCCGCTGCTGTGCCCATGGCTCCCGCAGCGAATGCCGGAAACTTTAATCTTCCGCCTTCGACTTCCTTTTCTGCAGAAAGGTAACCGTGGGCGTAGTCGACGCCTTTTAAATTGTCTGCATCGAAAGAAAGGGCAGGGTGATGAAGTGTTTTAAGAAAGTTTTCGGTTATTTTCTGAATGGGTTTCTTCTCGAGCGCTTCGAGCAAATGCTCGAGAACCAAAAAACCGCCGCCCGAATATTGAAATTTTGTTCCGGGTGGGTTTGCAATAGCAATCGGAGGGTAGCCGTGTTTCTCGCCTTGAGTGATCAGCTCGCCCGCTCTGGGCATAGGTTGGTCGAGTTTTACTCCCTCTACATAATGCATGTTCAGCGCCTGATGGTTCATCAGATGCATGAGTTTTACGTCGGGCGATCCGATTCGAAATGAAGAATCAGTGGTCGCAAGAAGTGTATCGACCGAAGTATCGAGCGAAATGCCATGTTTCTTGAAGTATTCGAGAGCAAAACAAGTACCCAGTGTCTTACTCAGGGATGCGAGTTCGAACCACGTGTGAGGCGTAACCTGGGTTTGATTGCGAACACTTTTGCCCAAGCAAAGGCTTTCGATTTGATCGTTTTGGCAAAGGGCAATCTGCGCACCCACAATTTTGTGCTTTTTGAGAATTTGATCAAGCTTGTCAATGAGTTCGGAAGTCTGTTGCGATTCAATGCGCTTCTTGCTGATTTGCCATAGCGCCTGTCTGGCATGATTCAATTCGGTTTCGCGCGTATTCGACAAACGTGCAGTCAGGTCTTGAAGTAAATCCGGCCCTGTTCGTCCTTGTGCAGAAACCAGGTATTTAAAACCGAATTTCTGTAAGTACTGAGCTCCAAGCGTCTTGAGTTTGTCTTTCAGTTCTTGTCCTTCTTTTAACACGAGAGCCTGCTCGGCCGACGCCGTTGTATCAAGCGTTTTTTTGCTTTCGCCGATATCACCATGAAAACGGGCCGCCTCGTTAATCTGTTCGAGTGTAAAATGCTGAACCAGATGTTCGGCTTCATTCAGGTCGAGGGTGATCTTCTGTGCGAGTGTTTTTGCAAAAGACATTTCGCCACAGATAGAAAAATAATGGTCAAAGCGCTTAGTGTAGGAGGCGAGGCTGTATTTATGCGGATCAATTGCTTTGAGGGCTGCGAGTGGATCAGTCTGATTGCGAATGGAGTCGATGGTAAATGGCATCAAGAGCTCGGTCGCGAATTCTACCGGTTTCGGATCTGTCATGAGTTGAATCATGAGCTGCATCGCAATCGGATACCACTTTTCGGTACGTTCATTATACTTAACCTGTACGATTTTTTTCGAATCCGAGAGGTCTTTTCGAATAAAGTGCATTTCTTCGTGGGCAATTTTCAGAAAGGTTTCGATGCTGACTCGGCCATGATAAATCTCGTGCCAGACTTCCCAGCGTGAACGTTCGGCCGTGGCCAGATCGTCCATGACACGCACTGGAACTCCTTTGATCATGGCAGGAAGAGCAACGCACCCATTGCCGCTCAACCAGTCGGTCAAATATTGCAGAGATTGAAATACATTGTATCTGATCTCTTCTGGATCGTGATTCGCGATGAATTTCGATTCCTTCAGATCAGCGACGATCAGTGATCGAGGATAGCGTGGATCATCGAGCTCAAGGCCTTGAATATCCGGGCCATGAATGAATGCCAAGGTTTCGTTTCGATATTCAGGCTGTAAAAGCGAAGTAACTAGAATCTCGAGTTTTTGCGGATTGCCGCTTTCCTTGTGTTTCCACGCCTGAACCAAGGCCATTCCGATGCGTACGAAATCGGGGTGAGCAACCCAAAAGCCCGAGAGCTTTCTCTTGAGCTGCGTGACGACATCCTTGATGAAGCCTTGCATGGTAATCTGAAAAGAGGGACTGGCAAGGTCGTTCTCGAGAGGCAAGATTCCGTACATGCCCCCAATCTTAATGCCACCTCGAGTGCCCACGACTTCAGCGAGCAGGTCGTGCGACGCTTTAATGTATTGGATGACAATATTTGGATCAGCCTTAACCGGAATCCGGTAATTTCCGTCTTCTTTAAGTAAGCGTGCTGTCGACGCAAGATAGTCATGCCATCCCAATGATGCTCCGGCGAAGTAAGGGTAAAGTGCGTCCATGATCTCATTCGTCCGAAAAATTGCTCGTGGATTTTCGAGCACGATGAAAAGGCGGATCGAATTGAGCGAATACTCCGAAAATTGCTTTTTAAGGAGCGCCTCGGCGCTTTCGATCATGAAGTGAATATAGGCGGCTTCTTCTTCGTTCTCGAGTTTTGGAACGTAGAAGGCAAGCGCTTCTGGATTTCGCCAGTTCTGATACAAATGCAGGGCAAAGTCATAGAGGTGAAGCGGGATCGGTTGATCCTGATAAAATAAAAACGTGCAGGGCAGGGCCAATCCTGGAAACCGCTTGATCGGAAGCGCCAAGGTGTCTTTCTTGAGTTCATAGGTTTTATGGCTCTTCGGATCCTCGAACTTCAGAGTTTTGTCGAAGCATTGGCTTAGGTTTTTTCCTGCTTCAATCAAATCTTGTCTAAGCGGTGTTTTTGAGTCTTCGTCATCAGCACCCCATTTCGGACCATGCACGGTATGAGCGAGTAGTTCTGAAATAATTGAAGGTTCACTCGGAAGCTGCCTATGAAACGCGTTCATCGCATTGATCGAAAGCTTGGCATCATCGGGAGGCCCGAAGAGGGTGACATGAAATCCTTCAAGGTGCGGTGGAATCGGAGCGACTGGTTTGCCGTATCCCCGTTTGGCATAAAACTCATTTTTTGGCCCGATAACCATACGGCCTTGGGCGTCTTCCATTCCGAGAATGGTTTGATAATCGGGGTCGAGAAGGTCGGTTTTTAGAGATTGATTGAGCTCAAAGCAGGCTCGCGTGCGTTGGTCGATGAATTCGCGATCTTTCTTTCGTTGGTTCAGGACCTGATTCAGGCGCGGTTTGACTTGTTGATAGAGCTCGCAAAGAAAACGAAAGGAATCCGCATTTTCGAGGCCACCTGGTTTTCCGACCTGCCTGAGGCCGTTCACTCCGTCGACCGGAATGCTTTCAGCCATTAAGTGTGCGGCGAGAGCTGCAGAGATATAGTCCTGATAATAAGGAATTTCGAATTCTTTCATTCAGCTTCCTTTGTAGGTCGAGTAACCGTAAGGGTTCAATAAGAGCGGAACATGGTATTTGGGTTGGGATGCATCGGTTTTGAATCCTACGGTCGCATCGAGAAAGAAACTCTTGGGCGTTGTTTTTTTCTGATAAGCCTCGATACCGAAAACGATCTGGTATTGGCCCGACGGGGTTTCGCAATCAAAAACATATCTTCCATCAGCATTCGTGTTTCCGGAATTTAATTCCTGCCAGGCACCATTTTGATGAATTTGAAGTTTTACCTTTACGTCTGCGGCTGGGGCTCCAAGGCTCGTATCCAAAATGTGAGTGCTGATCATGGTTATTCTCCTATTTGAAAGTAAAGTTGAGCGTTGCCGGCTGACCTTTGCTGATGGTCAGTTCCTGGGACTGTTTTCCGAAGATTTCGTGCCAGGCTTCGATCGTGTAGGTTCCGTCAGGAAGATTTTGAATCGTAAACTCTCCGTCTGTATTGGTGAGAGCGTAATACGGGTGTTCGATCACCGCAATCGAGGCACTCATCCAAGGATGTACGCTACATTTGGTTTGAAGGACAATTTCTGGCTTCGAAAAAACCTTCGTAACTTTGTCATTTTGACTGGGCATTGCCACATTGAAATCTTCATTATTCTTGGTCACCGAGCGGACATTGTGAAAAGTCGCATCACTGTTGGTAATGTCGACTTTTTGGCCTACTCGGACGGCAATGACCCTCGGCTCGTACTGGCAGTTTTTTTGATCGAGAACGACAGTTTCTGCCGGAATATCATTAAACTGTTTTCCGTCGAGACCCTTGATTACCCGAACCAGCACGTTTTTGAGGCGGCCATTTTTTACGAGGATATCATTCGAATAAACATCGCCCTGGGTAGCGCACGTCAAAGGTAAGAGTAACTTCTCGCCTTGCAATCGAGTGCCCGTATATTGAACGGTACCCACCAGATGGGTGGTGTTCGGAAGGGGTGGTGCAAGTGTTGCCTTTGCTACGACGGCAGGAGTGGCTGAAGGGCTCGCCGTTTGACTCTGATGATTTTCTTGAGTGAAGAACATGACTGCAAGAATCAGCAGTGCGCCAATGACTCCGAAAGTTTTTGAGCGACTCGGATTCTTGATTCGAACCACAAAAAATTCACGGATCGCAGCTCCTGCAGCACTCATGGCCAGCAGGATCAACCAGTTGTGTTTGTTTCCGTAAGTGGACGGAAAATGGTTGCTGAGCATGATGAAGATTACTGGCAAAGTAAAGTAGGTGTTGTGGGTAGAGCGGTTCTTTGCGTTTTTGCCCCATTCTTGATTGACGGGCTGCCCATTTTTAGAAGCCTCTACCATCAGTACTTGTCTTGGAATGATTCGAAGAAAAACGTTCGCGGTCATCCAGGTGCCGAGCATTCCGCCGATGTGGATGTAAGCAGCTCGTCCACTCAAAGTGTTACACAGAAGGTACGCTACACCCGCAAACCAAATCAGAGTAATAATGTGGCCGATGACCGGTGTCGTTTTCGTGAATTTGGTTTCCCAAAGTTGGTCGTAAAATACCCACGAGCCTATGAGTGACCCCAAGCTCAGTGTTACTGCTTGCCAATAGGTAATAGTTGAAACCGACGAGTCGAGAAGGAAAGTGCCGCTTCCAGCGTAAAAAATCATCGCGAGCAAAAATATTCCGCTCATCCAGGTCCAGTAGGATTCCCATTTAAACCAGTGCAGGTTCTCGGGTACGCGGGTAGGACCCATCAGCAGTTTTTCGACGTGATAGAAGCCGCCTCCGTGTACCATCCAAAGGTCGCCCACGTGGCCTTGCGGGTTCTTGCCCTTCGCAACTTCATTGACTTCGAGAGTGCGGTCGAGCCACATGAAGAAAATCGAACTACCGATCCAGGTAATGCCGACCGTGATATGAAGCCATCGTCCTAACAACAGAAGCCATTCGAATATTTCTTGGTTCACAATACTCATCAGGTTACCTGAAAAGAGACGAGACAAATAGAGAAAATTACAGTAATTTTACCCCAAAGGGCCAGCTCAGAACATCATGAAAAAATCTCGTTTCCGCTTTTGCATAGCAGCAGTACTGAATCCGAAGAATGATCGAAAATGCGAATTTTTTCCGAGGGGTATGTTGGTCATTCGTGAAGGTTCTCCGGCAACCATTCATGAGGTCATTTCATACGCTGTCGGTAGGGTCAAATACCAACGCGAAATCACCTCTACGAATTTGATTGATTTCGGCAGTGCGGTCATTCTTCCCGGTTTTTTCGACATGCATTTTCACTGGGTGCAGGATGATGTGCGCGAAATGCCCAAGGCATCTTTGCTCAAATGGCTCGAGAACTATACTTTTCCGGCCGAAAGCAAATTTAAAAGCGCCCGTTACTCAAAGCAAAAGGCGACGGTTTTCTTTAAGAGGTTATCGAGCGTCGGAACCCTGGGTGGAGGCTGCTACTCTTCGATTCACTGGTGTGCACTTGAGGCTGCCCTGAAAAATGTTAAAGGTGATTTCGTGGTGGGTAACGTGTTAATGGACATGAACGCGCCTAAGGAGCTGCTTCAAACTGAAGGTGAAGCACTGGCGATCACCCGTCGAGCGATTTCTAAATTTGGCAGACGCGTGGCTTTTACTCCGAGATTTGCGATTACGACGACGCCTAAGGTAATGACTGCGGGGGGCCTCCTGGCCGATCAAGCAGGCTGTTTTAAACAATCGCATCTTTCGGAAACCCCGCAGGAAATCGAGTTTGTACTTGGGCTATTTCGAAAATTAAAGGGTTTCGAAAAGGTAAGATCCTATACCGACATCTATCACAAAACGAATATGCTGGGGCCACGTTCTTTAATGGCTCATGGTATTCATCTCACCCACCCAGAACTGAAGACGCTTCAGCAAACGAAGACTGCAATCGTGCATTGTCCAACGTCGAACGCACCGGTTAAAGAACGGGGCATCGGATCGGGATTATTTGATTTTAAACGAATCGAACGAGCCAAGATTCGTTGGGCCCTGGGGTCTGATATCGGTGGTGGCCCGTTTTTATCGATGCTCGATGTCATGCGCAGTTTTGTCGATCAGAACAAGTCAGCAGGCATTAGTGGTGCTACGGGTGTGAAGGCACTCTATCGGGCGACACTAGCTGGCGCCGAAATTCTGCAAGTATCCGCTCGAACGGGTAATCTCGATGCGGGAAAAGAAGCGAATTTTATCGTTCTTCCTCTAGAAAAAAATATCAGAATCAAAACTGCCGAGAGTTTGCTTCAGGCCATTCTCAAGCGCGATTCGAAAAAGCGAAGCCGTTATGATGATCGTGTGAGTTACGTCAGTTTTCAAGGCAAAACGCTTTTTGATCGACTATCCACAAAGTCAGTGACCTCGAAATGAGGTCGAAGAGTGTAAGTGCAATGAGGCCATTTTGTTGGACCTGCCATCGGACGCTTGCTGCATGTTTTTGTAGTATGACCCGTACGTTTACGAGCGACGCGGAATTTGCGCTGATTGTTCATCCCTACGAAGTAAATAGTACGGTAGGTACGGCGTGGATTATACGGCGTTCGATCTCCAACTTGAAATGGTTTCGAAGTAAGGGAGATGATCTGGATCAGGATCCGGCTTTTTTAAAGCTCCTGTCTGATCCCACGACCGTGCCTTTGCTCCTTTATCCCGGAAGTACCGCGCTTAACCTCAATCAAGCGAAGAACGAAAGTTGGCACGGGTTGGTGCCTGAGGGAAAGCGGCCGCTTTTTTTTGTCATTGATGGCACTTGGACCCAAGCCGGAGCCATGTTACGAAAGAGCGCAATGCTTCGGGCTTTACCTCGAGTGAGTTTCGAGACGAACGTACTCTCCGAATACGGTTTTAAAATTCAACCTCATCCGGCTTGTCTATCGAGTGTCGAGGGTGTGCATCGGGTGATCGAGGTTCTGGCGGAGCGGGGCTGGGGGCACCTACCGGCGAATCGCGAGCATGATCAAATGATCGAAATTTTTAGACGGATGGTAAAGTTTCAGCTCAATCAGGAGCGAAACCCCAGACACGACAGCCGAGTGAAACGCGATTGAGCCTCATATCAGCTTAATCAAATGTATTATCGTAAGTATTTCGATCAGGTGCTTTTAGTTCGGAGACAATGAGCTTTCCAGTGGTCTTTGAGTAGATCTTAAGTTTATAGCTATACGCCTCTCCACCCCATAAGCCCGCATAGAAAAATGGAAGCTTTGAGTGGCCATTACTGGTGTAGTAGTATTGAAATTTCTGTGCAACCGAGAATTCTTGCGAAATAGGTTTGGCCTGACCTGTGGCTGCGGCATTGGGCGAAAGAGTGGTTTTGACATCTATGGTGGTCGAACCCGTGATGGGTACATCAATGCCGTCTAAATTCATTGTACCTGAGATTTCAAAATCAAAAGAATTCGTTCCGGGTTCTTGATATTCGGTTAACGGAACAGCTTTTTCTTCGGTCAATATGATTTTTACTTTGGCATACGGAGTGCCCGCTAATACATCAACTACACTTTGAGCTGCAGATCTGATGGGACGATTTTCGACTGTGTTGTCGGCATAGCTAGATTGAATGAGGGGGATTAAAAAGAGTAGATGAACGATCGATAAATTCATAGGATTTGAATTCCTTTCTAGAAACTCGGTTGCCACTTTACTCTCTTTTGGCATTACAAAAAGAGGGGATTCACGAGTTCGAATGTTCAGGGTGCTTGGGCAAATCAAGCTCTGGTTGCCAACTTGAGTCTGACCAACATGACCAAAGACTTCGGAGTCTTGAAGTTGACTTCGGTTTATGATGCTTCATCGATTACTCTGGCATTGATCTATGCGGTCAGCTCAACCGAGGTGTGGATCAAGACCGGAATTCCGTATAATACCAAGATCAAAACATTGGCTGATTTATTGAAGAATGCGGATGCCAATACGTTCTACAATAAGCCTAATGGAGGCACCGCCGATCAGCACTTAACCAAAGATGTGCTGAGTGCATTCAATCCACCAGCTCTCGTACCGGGCACGTTGTTTAGTGTAAATTATAGTAATGCGACCACTTATCAATACTCGATCGCTCCCACTTCCGGCGCGATTAATCTGAGTGTGAACACCAGCCTCAGCAAAGGGTCTCCGATGGGCGTGGCAGTGACTCCAGACCACAAGTTTGCCTACGTAGTGTCGTCGAATCACTATCTTTATCCGTATTCGATCGATGAGGGTACGGGAACCCTTCGGGATTTGCCTCAAGGGGCAACCACCATCGGCACCACCAGCCGAAGTGTGGCAGTTCATCAATCGGGTAATTGGCTTTACGTCGCGAATGGGGCGGATAATAATATCGGGCAATATTCGATTGCCAAAGACGGTTCGCTGACAGCGATGAAGAATCCTACGGTTCCGACCGGAACGTCTCCGGCCGAGCTGGCGCTCTCGCCAAATGGAAAATATGCCTACGTGACTGACTGTGGGTCGAATCAGATATCGATGTATGCGATCGATTCATTGAGTGGTCAATTGAGTCCTTTGAATCCTCCTGCTGCAGTAACTGGGGGAAGTTGTGCTTGGGGCATGGTCATTCACCCATCAGGAAATTTTGCGTATGTGGCGGTAACCAGTGGCTTGATTGCGCAGTATTCGATTAATTCTAAAACCGGAGTTCTGAGTGCATTGACCCCGGCAACAATAGTGGAAACCACCTTTCCAACGGACCTGTATGCAGAGCCGTCCGGTCGATATGTCTATGTGGTCAACCGCGACAGTAATAATATTTCGCAATATTCGGTCAATCAGTCGACCGGAGTGTTGACCGCGCTTTCGACCAAAACAGCAGCAAGCGGCAAGTACCCGTTTTCGATTACCGGAGATCAATCTGGAACCTACGTGTACGTCGCTAATCTTACGGACGAAACTATTTCGACTTATGTGATCAACCCACTGAACGGGCTATTGGCTTTGGTAACCACTTCTGCCAAAAAAGCCAACTTTGGTCTCTTTAAGCTTTTTGATTTCTAGTTATTTTTTTCAAGGAGTTGGGCCAGGGCTGTTTCAACTTTTTGAAAATCAAAACTCTTCTGAACGCTTTTCATGCGGGATTGCACGGCTTCGAGCGACAAGTTACCGATGCTGCCCTCATGCGTGTGCTTGAGGCGGGTATCGGTGACGCTAAATTCGTTCGCTTCGATTTGTTCGCCGACCTTCTTGTAGGCATCGCGAAACGTCAGGCCACCAAGCACCAGGCGATTCACTTCTTCGACACTGAAGAGGTATTTGTATTTCGGATCAGCGAGCAGGTTTTCCTGAACTGAAATCTGTGACAGCATCAATTCAGCCATTTGCAGACAATTCTTCAGATCATTAAATGCCGGAAACACATGTTCCTTCAGAATCTGCAAATCGCGATGGTAACCCGAAGGCAGGTTCGAGGTAATCATCAGCACTTCATTCGGAAGCGCTTTCAATCGATTGCATCTGGCTCGGATCAGCTCAAACACATCCGGATTTTTCTTGTGCGGCATGATACTCGATCCGGTAGTAAGCTCATCTGGAAAAGAAATGAAGCTGAAATTCTGATTCAAAAAGAGGCAGGCATCCATCGAAAGGCGGCTCAGGGTTTCTGCAATATTGGCCAGCGCCATGGTGGCCACGCGCTCAGATTTTCCACGACCCATTTGGGCGTAAACCACGTTGTAGCTGAGATCCGAAAATCCCAAAAGGTCGGTCGTGAGTCTTCGGTCGATCGGAAAAGACGATCCGAACCCTGCCGCAGATCCGAGCGGGTTCTTGTTGACCACATCAAATGCGGCCTGCAGCACAACCAGGTCATCGACGAGGCTTTCTGCATAGGCTCCGAACCAGAGCCCGAAGGAAGAGGGCATCGCCAATTGCAGGTGGGTGTAGCCCGGCATGAGGTGCCCTTTAAAACGCTCACTTTGTTTCATCAGCAATTCGAAGAAAGTTTGAGTGGCTTCTGCAATTTCTTGAAGCTCATTTCGCAGATAGAGTTTGATGTCGAGCAACACCTGGTCGTTCCTCGATCGGGCCATATGAATCTTTTTGCCAATGTCGCCGTGGCGCTTCGTGAGGAGGAGTTCTACCTGAGAGTGAACGTCTTCGACGCCGGATTCTATCTTGAAAGTACCTTCTTTGATTTCTTCAAAAATCAGGCGCAGTCCTTGTTGCAGATCTTTGGATTCACTGGCAAGGAGGAGTCCGACTTTTTCGAGCATTTGAACATGTGCGATCGATCCTAAAACATCAAAGGGCGCGAGCATCAGGTCGAATTCCTGGTCGCGGCCCACGGTAAATTCTTCGATTTTAGCTGACGATTGCGTTGATTTTTTTCCCCAAAGTTTCTTCATGACAAGAGCACTCCGTTCAGGAGCGCGACGTAGAGGTCGATTCCTTCTTCGATTTCGCGCAGGTAAATGAATTCATCCGCGGTGTGACTTCGTTCGGATTCTCCCGGACCGATCTTCAGAGTCGGAAATGGCATAAGAGCCTTGTCTGAAGTAGTGGGTGATCCATAATGGCTTCGTCCGAGTGCCAGTCCTGATTTGACTAAGGGATGATCCATCGCGATCGAAGTCGATTTGATCCGCATGCCTCTTGGTTTTACTTCCGAGGTGACGGTCGAGCGAATGATTTCGAGAGCGGACTCAAAATCATAGAGTTCATTCAGACGCACATCGACGGTAAAGCGGCATTCTCGCGGCACCACATTGTGCTGGGTTCCTGCTTCGATCATGGTCACTGACATTTTGTTTTTGCCCAAAAGCGGAGAAGTGCGCTCGAATTGAAAATCCTTGAACCATTGAATATCCTGAAGCGCCTTGTAAATGGCATTATCGCCTTCGTCACGTGCAGCATGGCCCGCACGTCCCATGGCGACGCAATCCAGCACGAGCAGGCCTTTTTCTGCCACTGCCATTTGCATTCCTGTGGGTTCTCCCACGATGCCGCAGTTCAGGGTTCCGAGTTGTGGCAACAGCGCTTCAATTCCGTTCTTACCTGATATTTCTTCTTCGGCCGTTATTGCAATGATCAGGTTATAGTTCAGATCGGCTCTTTCGTTAAAGTGCAGAAATGTTGCGATCAGTCCTACCACGCTTCCACCCGCATCATTGCTACCGAGGCCATAGAGTTTGCCGTCATTGATGGTTGCGGTAAACGGATCACGGGTATAACCCGAACTGGGTTTGACCGTGTCGAGATGTGAGTTTAAAAGCAGAGTCGGTTTGGCATCATCAAAATGTTTGCACTTGGCCCAGACATTATTCAAGAAACGTTGGGGTTTCAGTCCGTGGTTCTTAAAAAAGTTTTCAATGAGATTGGCCACGAATTCTTCTTCACGGCTAAAGGAAGGAATAGCGATCATTCGGCTGAGGAGTTCGATTGCCTCGACTTTAGAGGTTTCCATGAATTTTTGTTCCCGACTTTCCGCAAAGCAGCAGGTTGAGTTCTTTCGCCTGGCCTAAGATTACATTTTCGACCCCATTTTCGATCGATAGAAATGCGTTATCGAGTTTTGGCAGCATGCCTGCAAAAACCTGTTTTTTTTCTTTCATCGCCAAATACGATAGCGGGGTGAGTTCGCTCACCAGGGTGCTGTTGTCCGTGACGTCAAGAAGCACGCCCTTTTTTTCGAACGAATAAACCAAGGTTACCGAAACGGTCTCGGCAAAAGCGCGGGCGCATGCGGTGGCGATGGCATTGGCCATCGTGTCGGCATTCGTATTCAGTAATTGCCCAGACGCATCGCTGGTAATAGGAGCGATGACCGGGGTAAGCCCTGCATTTAACCAGTCTTCGAGCAAGGTGGTATTAACTCGAACGACGTCGCCCACAAAACCATAATCAATTGGTTCTGGCGGACGTTTTTTGCTTTCTACCAATTGCCCGTCGGCTCCGGTCACACCAATCGCGCGGGTTCCAAGCGTATTCAACGTAGAAACGAGCTTTTTATTGATCCAGCCGCCATAGACCATTACTGCGATTTTCAAGGTCTCGGCATCGGTTACTCGTCTGCCTTCAATTAGCCGCTGGGGAATACCCATTCGTTCGGCAAGTTGAGTGGCGAGTTTGCCGCCACCGTGAATCAGAATTTTTTGTCCTTCGATTTTCGAAAATTGGGTAAGGAACTCATTCAGGGTGGGTTCGTCGTCGATGACGTTGCCGCCGATCTTGACGATCGTAAGTTGATCCTGTTTGTTTCCGTCTAGTTTCAAAATTCTTATCCTTTCAGGATTTCGGCGAGCACAGATTGAGCCGACCAGACTCGGTTCTTGGCCAATTGGGTGAGGATGTTTCTTGGACCATCCAGCACGGAATCACTGAGTTCGACGTTTCGACGAAGAGGTAAGCAGTGCATGACCTTTGCGTTGGGGGCTCGGGCGAGATGTGATTCGGTCAACAGCCACTCGGGATGCGGAGCGAGTATTTTTCCGTAATCCGTAACTGAACTCCAGTTCTTGACGTAAACGAAATCTGCACCGTCTAACGCTGCCGCTTGATTGCGGGTGGTTTCTGCGCCGCGAGTATATTCAGTCGATAGCTCGTAACCTTCGGGGTGGGCGATGATGAACTCGGCTTTACCCCAGGCAGTCACCCACTCGGAGAAGGAGTTGGCAACGCAAGCCGGAATCGGTTTGATGTGCGGTGCCCAGGTCAGTACGACTTTGGGTTTTCGTTTCTCTTTGAAAGTTTCGGTAATGGTAATCAGATCGGCCAGACTTTGCAGGGGATGCAACATCGAGCTCTCTAAGCTGACGACTGGAACACCCGCATAACGAATGAACGCGTTCATGACCTGTTCACTCTCGTCATCGACTCGGCTTTGGAGTTTCGGAAAACTGCGCACACAAAGAACGTCGAAATAAGAACCCAAGATAGGGGCTGCATCCTTGATGTGTTCTACCGTGGTTCCATTCATCACGGCACCGTCTGCAAATTCGAGCGACCAGGTGTCGGAAGTCACATCGACTACAATCGGATCAAGACCGAGATTTTTTGCGGCAATCTGCGTGCTCAGGCGGGTGCGCATGCTCGGGTTGAAAAAAATCAATCCCGCTCTTTTTCCGCGCCCCAGGGTTTGGTCCTTCAGGGGGGATTGTTTGTAGTCGAGGGCTTGTTGAATCAGGGCATCGATATTTTTTACATCTTTTACAGATACGAAATTCTTCATCGTTGGGTTCCTTGGGTCAGGGTTCTCAGGGCAGAGAGCAATTCATCGATCTCGGCTCTGGTAATCGTCAGAGTGGGTAAGAGTCTGACCGTGTTTGGCTTGGCTTCACCGGTAAAAATCTTAAACTCATCAAGCAATTGCTTACGGAGGTTTTTGTGCGACTCAGGCAGGTCAAAACCGATCATCAAGCCCATTCCTCTGACGTTTTGAATGACCGGAAGAGTGCGGAGTTGCTCGAAGAGGTAATTTCCGGCATCACGGGCATGAGGAATCAGATTCTCTTTCTCCATCACTTCGATGACCCCTAAAGCGGCCGCACAGGCGAGAGGATTTCCACCAAATGTGGTTCCGAGCATGCCTACGGTGGCTTTGATGTTCGGGTGAATCAGGACTCCTGCAACCGGAAAGCCATTACCCATGCCTTTGGCGGTGGTATAAAGATCGGCGTTTACTCCTGCATAATCATGCGAAAAGAAATGGCCGCTCCGACCGTAGCCACACTGAATTCCATCCGCAATCATCAGGGCATTTGATTGATCACAAAGTTTGCGAATCAGCTTCAGAAAACCGGGCGTTGCCACTTGAATGCCGCCGACTCCCTGAATGCCTTCGGTAATGACAGCGGCAGTGAGGTGGCCGTCGGTCTTAAAATATTCTTGAAGGGCGGCCTCATCGTTGAACGGTAAAAACGTAACGTTCGAGGTTTCGTTTACCGGGGCAATCAGAGCGGGATTGTCTGTCGCAGAAACTGCAAGAGAAGTACGACCATGAAAAGACTTTTTAAAAGCCACGATTTTTTTTCGGCCCGTGTGAAATGAGGCAAGTTTGAATGCATTTTCGTTTGCTTCGGCGCCACTATTACAAAGAAACAATTGGTAATCGGTTTTTCCACTGATGCGTCCCAAAGCGTTGGCAAGTTCGTCTTGAATCGGCATGTGAATCGAATTCGAGTAAAAAGCAATCTTGCCCAATTGGTCTTCGATGCGCTTTACCCAATGCGGGTGGCGATGCCCGACGCTGATGACCGCATGCCCACCGTAAAAATCTAGGTACGAGGTTCCTTGTTCGTCGTAAACTCGTGCACCTTCGGCTTTGGTAATCGTAATGGCATTCAGGGCGTAAACCGGAAACAACTTCATTTAAAATGCCACTCCCTTCAGTCTTAAGCCGCGATCTTCAGGCAGGCCCAGCATTAAATTCATGTTTTGGATGGCTTGGCCACTAGCCCCTTTGATCAGATTATCAATGGCGGAGTGAATCGCAAGGATCGGACCTTCTTGAGTGATTTCGAGATGAACACGGTTCGTATTGATCACGGATTTGAGATCGATTGCTTCGTCGGTAACCGAAATAAAAGGGTGCGTTTCATAGAAACCTCGGTAAAGCGCGAGCACTTCGCTTTTGCTAATCGGGGCGGTGGTTTCGACTAGGGTGCTGACGAAAATTCCTCGCGTAAAATCTCCGCGCCACGGAATAAACGGCACATTCATTCCCAATGATTCCGAAATTTCGGCACCGTGTTGGTGGGTCAATGACTTGTACGCCTGAATATTATTTGCCCGAAAGCTAAAGTGGGTGGTTTCTGAAAGTTTTTGGCCCGCACCGGTCGATCCGGTAATTCCGGTAGCCGAAGCCGTTTTGATTTTTTTGCCATGAGCCAGTGGCAACAATGCCAGTTGGATTGCGGTCGCGAAACAACCGGGATTGGCAATTGATCGCGCGGTCTTGATTTTTTCGCGATTCAGCTCGGGCAATCCGTAAACAAAACGACGATTACCCTGGGTCGACTGATTCGCAAGTCTAAAATCCTGTGAAAGATCGATAACCAAGGTGCTATCTTGAATTTTATTTTCGGTAAGAAACGCTTTGGCTTCGCCATGAGGAAGAGCCAGAAAAATTACCTGAATGTTTGCAAAATCAGAAACCTTGTCGACAAATTGAAGTGAGGTTTGGCCGAGAAGGTCGGTGTGAGTCTGAGAAAGGAGATGCCCCGCCTGACTTCGACTCTGAATTGCCGCGAGCTCTACTGATTCATGTCCAAGCAGGATCCGAACCAGTTCTCCACCGGTATATCCTGCACCTCCGATGATGGCTGCTTTTATTTTCGACATTCAGTGACACCCTCGGAACTGATGGTGTGATAAATCTTAAGTTGATTGCCGAAAATTTTGCTGAAGCCGCGAACATCCTGACCTGTCCAGCCTGAATTCATTTCGCCGTAGGAACCGAACTTGCCGCTCATCAAATCAAAAGGAGATTCGATTCCGAGGCAATGAAACCGGTAAGGGTGGAGTTCGATCGACACCGTGCCGGTGACATGGTCTTGGCTCGAGGCAAAGTAAGCTTCGATATCACGCATGACCGGATCGAGTACTTGGCCTTCATGAAGGGCATTGCCATAGAATTGCGCGAGCATTTCCTTTTGGTTTTGCTGAGATTTCGTCAGAACATGTTTTTCGAGCAAGTGATGCGCCTTGATCGTCAGGATGGGGGCTGCGGCTTCGAAGCCCACGCGTCCTTTGATGCCGATAATCGTATCGCCCACATGAATGTCTCGACCGATGCCGTAGGGGCCGGCAATCGAAGTCAGTGCCTGAATCGCTTTTACCGGAGACTCAAAAACAGTTCCATTAATAGAGGTGAGTTCGCCTTGCGTGAAGCCAAGTTTTACAGTTTCGGTTCCGGTTTTAGTCACTGGGGTGGGCCAGGCTTCTTCAGGCAGGGTGCCAAGTGAAGTCAACGTCTCGCGTCCTCCGACGCTCGTGCCCCAAAGTCCTTTATTGATCGAGTAGGCCGCTTTTTTGAAATCCATTGCGACGCCCTTTTTGGTCAGGTAGTCGATTTCTTGATCGCGGCTTAACTTAAGGTCGCGAATCGGAGTGATGATTTCGGCTTCAGGCAACAGTACGTGAAAAATGAGATCAAAGCGGACTTGGTCATTTCCGGCCCCGGTGCTTCCGTGAGCGACTGCTGGAACGATTCCGTCTTTAGCAGCCATTTCTTTTGCCACTTTGACAATTTCGAGTGCCTGAATGAGGCGTTCTGCACTGACGCTTAAAGGATAGGTTTGGTTCTTCAGGACGTTTCCGAAAACCAGATTCTTGATGATGCGATCGTAGTACGTGTGTACCGCCAGTACGGTAGTATGGGATTTTACGCCCAAACGATACGCGTGTGCTTCAATCGTTTTTCTTTCCGACTCGGAAAATCCGCCGGTGTCTACGAGTACACTGTGAACTTCCATTTCACGGTCCATGGTGAGGTATTTGACACAAAATGAAGTGTCAAGACCGCCACTAAATCCTAGAACGACTTTTTTTGGTGTCATAAAATGCCTGGTACAATACGTCGAGTGACTCGGCTCCAAATGCCGCAGCCGCTGTCGTTTGTTGTGGAGTCGGAGAGGCTTCCTGGCTTAAGCCGGGAAGCGGTTGTTCTGATGATTCAGAAGATGCAGAAGTTTTTGTAGTTGCGCGTGCGGGATCAAAGAGCATGCCCGTGCAGAGACAGTTTTTCTTTTCTTTGCTCATGAGGATCTGGTAATTCACACAAGATTTGCAGCCGGACCAGAATTCCTCGTCATCGGTCAGTTCGCTGTAAGTGACTGGAACATATCCGAGGTCGCTATTCATTTTCATGACGGCAAGGCCAGTCGTCAGACCGAAAATCTTTGCGGTAGGATATTTTTTACGCGAGAGTTCGAACACCTGGCGTTTGATCTGAGTAGCAATTCCGGTACGTCGGAAGGATGGAGAAACAATCAATCCGCTATTCGCAACAAATTTTCCATGTCCCCACGCTTCAATGTAACAAAAGCCAACCCACGTACCGTCTTTGGTAAGCGCGATCATCGCTTTTCCTTCGGTCATTTTTTTTGCGATGTAATCGGGGCTTCGCTTGGCAATTCCGGTTCCGCGCGCGGCTGCGGACGATTCCATTTCGATCGTAATTTCGTTGGCATAATGGACGTCGGCTTCGTTCGCCTCGCGCACTATAATTGAAGAAATAGTTGTTGTTTCGCCTGCTTCACCCACAGCGAACCGTTTTAATTGAAACACGAAATAAAATCAAGGAATCCATGAGGATCGAAGAAAAAAGTTTTTGGATGCATTTGCCATTCTTTACATTGAGCCGTCAGCCTTGGCGGCCCAGCGGTACATGTTGATTGCTATGTCGAAGTCACTTCCGTCTGGATCGCTGATTCCGTCTTCCTGGCTCCAGACTTGAGGTGCGTCTGGATGCGCGCCCGTAATGTAGACCCGTCCCTGACCATAATTTGACCGTGCAGAAACAACGTATCCCGTGTTAAATCGAGCGGTCACTTCTACTTCAGGCGCCAAGGCGTAGAGGTAAGGGCCCCCTTCAAAATAGACATTTTTGACGACTCCGTTCCAAAGAAGCGGTTCAAAAGAGTAGCCAACATCTGCACGAACGCTCGAGTAAGAATAGCGTGAAGCCCAGCCCGGAAATATATAAAACCAGTCCGCAGCCAGAAACGCTCCGGCACAAAACCCAACATAGCCTCCACCGTTCTCGATGAAACGAATCATGGACGAGATGAGTGTGGAAGACATCGAGGCATAGGCGACGTTTGAGATTCCTCCGGGTTGAACCCAGATGCTGGCGGGCGAGAAAAGCGCGCTGATCTCGGCTTCGGTAGAATTTTCATTTAAGTCGTCTGGCCCGACAAACCGGTACTGAAATCCTGCTGCCACCGCGACATCTGCGTCGGCTTCAGCGCAGCCGTAGCCCGTGGTGCCGGCATCGCCTTCTTCGGCACTGCATGCGCCGGGCCCCTTGTAAATCAGGGCCAAGGGGGATCCAAATGCCGAAGCATTCGACAGGATTAAAGTAAATGTGAAGCCTAAAGTTTTAAGCAGATTCTGGTGGTTCATGACTGAATTCTCTGCCGGTTGTCGGTGGGTAGCAAGGGGGCCTGCGTTTACAAAACTGGGCCGAAATACCACGAATTTGGCGAAATTCTGCAAAGAAACTAGAGATCGACAGAATAAGAGAGCTGGTAGTCGTGGAGATTGATCATGTCCATGCTCGGGTCTTTTCCGAAGTGCGAATAGACAGTAAAGTAAAAGTTGCCAAAGCCGACGTTCAGGCCGTAGGTGGCAAAAGACATCGGAACTTTAATGTAAAGCGCTCCTTCGGGGCATTCTTGCGGGCCGTTGCTTTGAATTTGCCTGGTGGATGTAAATCCTCGGCAACCGTCGGTCAAATCCTTATAGTAGATAAAGTACGGATTCAGATAAATGCTAAAAATTTTCATCCCTACCTGGGCACCGAGCATACCACCGTAAGACAAGGGCGAAGCATCAAACGAGCCGGTTTGGGCATTATTGACGTCAAAGTGACTGGTATAATACGAAGCCGTGGGCCCGCCGAAAATTCCGAACGACATTGGAAAATGTTCTGCCGACCAAACGCGAAAGCTTGAGCCACCGGTAATCGAGTAACCCGAGTTCTTCATGTTTGCCAAGCTGAGCGTAAAGCCGGATTCGACGAGATCGATTTTTCCGGATACCGTGTTTGCGGTGGCAAAAACAAAATAGCCTAAACGAGTATTGCTTGCGGTCGAATAACCTATGGCCGCGGATCCTCCGCGAAAAGAACCGTTTGCCGTGCTCACTCCTGCGGGCGTGGTGTCGCTCGAATTTACGGATGCGGTCATATAGCCGCCTGCCAGATTGAAGTGCCCCTTGGCGTTGGTATTCAGATCCGGAAGAGGCGGCGATGAGAGTACTGTTTCTACGCCCAGAAGCGAGATCCTGATGCCGGTCAGTGGATCTGGTCCTGCCGCAACTGCAAGAGTAGTAAGGCAAAGGGTGAGCAGAATGAGGTAAATCCAGAGGGAGTTTTTACGAGTCACTTCTTCAAGCGTAATGGTTTATTTGAGCAAGTTCAAACCTTCATTTGCCCCCGGTTTGGACTTCGTTTCAATGACAAAATGAGCGACTCAGTGTACAGTCCACGCTATGATTTTGGCCGATTCTACAGTGCTCAGGCCGCTTTATTCTTATCGTCCGCTTCGCTATCTGTTGGCGTATGCCCTCGATCTTTTCGTCATTGCTCTGGCGATCATGATGACGCTGCGGTTTCATGGGTTTTATCCGTTGGCGATTTGGATCATCGCCGCCCGACAGCACGCCATTGCCGTACTCATGCACGATGGTACGCACTTCTTGATTTTTAAAAATCGAAAGTGGAATGATTTTTTTACGCGGTATTTTCTCACGCTGCCGGTGTTCATGTCCTTACATCACTATCGTTCGCTTCATTTTGCCCACCATCGCCATACGAACGATCCGGTTCAGGATCCCGATTGGGTCAGGCGCTCGAAACTTCCGGGGTGGGAGTTTCCGATTACGCGCAGGCAAATGGCGCTCCTTTTTATAAAGGATTTCTTTTTAGTCACCCTGTTTGAAACCTCCGGACGTTTAAAAGAGCAAGTTTCGGCGGCTGAGGATTCTTCATCCCGTCACGAAAAAATAAAAGTCGCACTCTATTATGGTGCTGTGGCGATGCTGGTCATTCATTTTCACGCGGTCTTGGGTTTTTTCTTGTTCTGGGTTTTGCCTGCGCTGATGCCGATGAAAGTGATCAGGCGGATTCGCGGAATTGCCGAGCATCATGGAATCGTGCCGATGCCGATTGCAGAACGCGAAAAGCCGCTTCGTGCCTCGAGATCAGTAAATGCCTCGTGGTGGGAGAAAATTTTTCTTTCGCCCTGGAATGTAAATTTTCATCTCGAGCATCATTTGTATCCGCAGGTTCCTTTTTTCGAATTGCCGAAGCTGAATCGGCTCCTTTTGCAGCACGACGATTTTCGTAGAACAGCCGCAGTCTATGGCGGGTACGGGGCGGTCCTTCGAGAATGCACTTTGAATCCTCGCGATTTCTACTCGCACATTCAATCATTCGAGTTGAATCACTCGAAAAATTCCGACATCTTGATCGTATCTTGACATGATTCTGATCGACCTTTTTCATCTGTTTTGGTAGAATAAATCCACATTTTGATTATGTTTTTAGCTAAAAAACTCATGCAACAATATCCGTGCATTTTGCTCTTCTTTGTCGCGGCAATTTCTTCAGGCAATCTTTTGCCGGGGAATTCTGTTTTTACGAACGTTGCGCGTGCGGATGATGACGTTCCATTCATTGATAATTTTCAAATTCCAGCCGCTCAGCCCGGAGATTTAGTTCTTAACGATGAAGACCTTTTGGTTACAGACGCTCAGGCTCAGGTGTTCGGAAACACCATGCTTCAGAGCGAAGCAATGCGCGAGGCCGTTCGCCAAGACGTATTCAAGCTCGCGGCACTGCTTAAGGATAAACTTGAAAAAGTAATTCCAGAGTTGGGTGAAAAACTAGTTAAGGATATCAAGGCTGCACTCGCGATGCCTGAATCGCGTGAAAAAAAATGGCGACTGAGTAAGTTGAATGCCAAATCCATTATGAAGAATCCAAATTGGGATTCGAAAGAAGGCATCGAGACCTTGGGTGAAGTATTGTTTCTTGCCCGCGTCGATAAAGGTGGAAATTGGATCGATGATTTTAGGGTCGTGGTAAAGGGATTAGGATTTGCAGAGCCCAAATTAGTGGATGGCGAACTTTATCCGCGAATGGTGGATGAGCGTACGGGTTCTTCGCACATGATTATCCGAGATGAACTCGAAATCGAGAAAGTTCCGTTTCAACGTTACAATGCGCGGGTTCGCGCCTGGGCGAATCATGGTCGCGGTCGTCCCGTGGTTTATTGGTCAGTGCATGATCCAGAAGTGGATATGAACACAGGCTCGCCTGATCACATTCGGGTTAAATTTTATGACCGTCCAAAGGGAATCAAGAATCGCCTCACCAACTGGTGGAAAGCCTGTTGGGTAAAACCAGATGCACAGGCTTTTGCTCAAGGTGGCATTAAAACTGCGTTTGAGGTGGGAAGTGCCGAGCTTCTGACTTATCTGATTTCGGGCGGACATGTCGATCACACCTTTATTGAACTCACGACGGGGTATGCTCTGGTTCTTGGAATTTTTGGATCCACCGTCAGAAATATGCTTTCGCCTGTCGATCCGTCGAATGCGTGGGAACGTCTTTATAAGATGTCACTTAGGCTATTGATTACTTCGTACAGTTTTGGGGCTTGGAATAAGGCTTTAAGAAATGGAATTGGTAGCATTTCGTGGTTTACCGTCTCTGGGCGTGCAATGAACGTCGATTTGATCAAGAACTCGATTGCGAGCAATTTGCTAAAGGATGGATTCAATTCACTGAATGATATCCGTGAAGCCACGGGGCATGCTCGCTACACCATTCCGATCGGGAGTGTTAATTTGAAGGGCACTCAATTTGAGAGAACTGCGTGGTATCAAATTCCAAACAATCTCAAAAACGCCGACTTACTGACGTTGAGTACTCCCAACAATGGTTTACCTCATTTCTTGTTTTATTCGGCAATTGTGGCTACTCCCATCGCTGTTTATGAGTACGCAAAACGCATTAAGTACGAAAAAGCAGAGGCCTTACCTGCTGGTCGTGTTTTTAATGTGTTCAAGCAAATGCGTGAATCCTACTTAAAAAGCGAAAAATCAGGATTGGGCGCGATTATGGATGTGCTCGGTGATTTTACCGGACGTGGAATTGGCGCTTGCAAGAAATTTTGTTGTAAACTGATGACCAAAACTCCAGAAGAGGTGCATACGATGGCTCCACCGTTTGATGCTACCTTACAGGGTGAGTGGGTCGACTTTAATTTAAACGCTCCTCAGGTAGAAGAATAAGCCTTCAGCTGTGAAACAGCCCGATCATCAGCCTTCGATTCTCAATCACGGTTGCGATTTCAGCTTCCGATAATAAGCCAGTCATATCGGCTTGAATGATCTCGGGTGTATATGCCTCGAGTTCGGCAATAAATTGAGGACTTTGTTTCAACCAGGTCTGAAACGTCTGAATCGGAATTTGCAAATATCGAAGCGCTTCCCGCAAGGAAAGTTGAAAACTACTGTCATTATCATAAATGACGAATTCAGGGCTTTTGAGTTCAATGCGTTTAAAAATACGTAAATCAATCTGCTCAGGCAGCACTTCAGCGGTAGTAACCAAGTAATTATGCCCCTGAAATTCCGAAAGCGCTTCGGTGTTCGAAATTAAGATGGCGAAGAGCTTAAACTCGGTTGGCAGTGGATTCGAAATGATTTGCCAGAGCGGCAAGGTAATATTCGCACCGGTTTGGGAGATCGCTTGGATCATGGGGGAGTCGACAAACTTCATGGCGGAATAAGAGTGGTCACCCAGTTTTATTTTTTCGGCCTGCGGAACAAATCGGGCGGTGAAATGGCGATTCAGCCGGTAGGCGGCAACCGTTTCGGACGCGCCTGCAGTTTTTAACAAGAGCGGTGTTTGATCGTGTGCAGTGTATTTCCACGGGTGGCTCGACCCGTTCGAATGATGTTCTCCTCGCGCAAAAAGCGCCGCTTCGGTTTTGATGCCGTCTTGCTTCAGCAGTCCTGCGATTGAACCCTCCTTCAGATGAAATTGGGTTGTATAATCCGAACAAGGGGGTGGAACATCAAGAAGCGTTCTTGAATATGCAGATTGAGTAAAGAGAGTGAGGGTCGATAGCGCGATCATGAACCGAAAATTCACTGATACCTCCACCAGGACGGAGGGCTACCTTAGTGAAATAGTAGGATGATGTCAATCCAGTTTAAGGATACACGTGTTTCCAACTTAATTCGTTGTGAGTCGTCGAAATGAGGGATACAAGATGAAAATGAAAATTTTAATGGTGCTGTCGTTGTGCTTAGTTGGAACGTTTAATCTGTCTGCAAATGCAGCGAATACGGATGTCATTACCGTGGTTACCGTGAACGGGCAGAATAGCTATGCAAATTCAGATCATCTGACGCTCTATACATTTGATAAGGATCAGACCAGTGTGTCGACGTGTTACAACGGTTGTGCAAAAGCGTGGCCGCCAGTACTCTTGCCGGCAGGAGCTGTGGTACAAACTCCGATTGCGACATCTGCGCGGACCGATGGAAGTCTTCAAATTACCATTAATGGCAAACCCGTCTATCTCTATGCGGGTGACGATAAAGAAGGCGATATCACCGGTGATGGCATTGGCGGAATCTGGCACCTCATCAAAGCCGAGTAACCGCTTTTATAGAGCAAAACCTTGAATTATTGCGAAAAGTAATCCATGCTTTTCGCTTATGATTCAATGTCTTAATTTCGTAGGTGGTCAATTTGTCGCAGGCTCTGGGGCTGCTCAAACCGTAAAGAGTCCGCTCACCGGAAAAGAAATCGGAACTTTTCGTCACAGCACAGCTCAGGACATCGATGCAGCAGTTAAGATCGCAAAGAAAGCCTCAATGGCTTGGGGTAAAACCCCAGCCAAAGAACGGGCAACGTTGCTCCTTAACTTGCGGACGATTCTCCTTCGCGATCTCGAGACCATTGCCTCCCAAGTCAGTGCCGAGTCAGGTAAGACTGTTGCAGAGGCAAAGGCAGGACTCATGAAAGGAATCGAAGTCCTCGAGTTTGCAACCTCACTTCAAAATGCCGATCAGGGTGGGCGCATGCAAGTGTCACGCGGCGTTTTTTGCGAATATCGACGAGAGGCGCTGGGCGTGGTTGCAGGCATTACGCCCTTTAATTTTCCGGCGATGGTTCCGATGTGGATGATTCCGATCGCGCTCGGTGTCGGCAATGCATTTGTCTGGAAGCCTTCTGATAAAGTTCCCCTGACTTCTAATCTTTTAGCCAAGACCATTCACGAAGCGGGCTTTCCCGCGGGTTCCTTTACCGTTCTTCAGGGTGGGCGCGAATCGGTCGAGGCAATCCTCGATCATCAGGATATTTCGGCGGTAGGATTTGTCGGCTCTTCGCCGATTGCCAAGAAAGTGTATGAACGAGGCTCGGCTCAGGGCAAGCGAGTGCTTGCGCTCGGTGGGGCCAAGAATCCGATCATTCTGATGCCGGATGCTGATCCCGAAATGGCTACGCGTGGAATTGCAGATTCCTTTACCGGCTGTGCAGGACAGCGCTGTATGGCCGCCTCGGTCTTACTCGCGGTCATGGATCAGGAAGGCAAGACTGAGAAGTTGATTCAAGGAATTGTCGAGAAGGCACGCTCGATTCAAGTAGGAAAAGAAATGGGTGCCCTTATTTCGCGCGAATCGCTCGATCGTCTGACCGGGGCTATTGCCACCGCCGAAAAAGAAGGCGCGAAAGTATTACTCGACGGTCGAAATCCAAAAATATCAACCGAACTGAGCGAAGGAAACTGGCTTGGGCCAACCATTTTGGATCAGGTCAAGCCCGGTTCGACAGCGGCTTGTGATGAGCTCTTTGGACCGCTTCTTTCGATCGTCCGCTTTCAAAATCTATCGGATGCGATTTCGTTCGAAGCCTCTTCTGCTTTTGGAAATGCCTGTAGCGTCTTTACTCAGAATGGTGCAGTCGCAGAACGGGTGGCGAATGAATCAACCGCCGGAATGATCGGCGTCAACATTGGTGTGCCAGTACCGCGCGAACCTTTTTCATTCGGTGGCACCAAGACTTCAAAGTTCGGTGTCGGCGATATCACCGGGCAAACCGGGGTCGAGTTCTGGTCTCAATTAAAAAAGGTCACGGTCAAATGGGCCGAAACTTCTGATAAAAATTGGATGTCGTAAACAAGAGTTGGAAACCAAATAAATGAAAACAGCACATGTCGTATTGACTTCTCATCCGGATACACTTCATCAATCGAGTATTATTCCCATCAATTGGGGAGCGAAAACCCCGCACCTTCGTGGGCCTTTGATCGCCACCCACACGAATCCGTTGCATAAGAATGTCATTGGTGCCCATTCAGGATCTTATTCCGTGTATCGGGCATTGGCGATGGCTGCCGGAAAGCTTTCTGATGAATTTAAACCTGATTTGACGAACACCGAGCCGGTCGAGCGCATCGGGCCTCATCCTCAGTGGAAAAATCCGAATATCATCGCGTCCCTCGACCCTTGGGGTGCGGATGTAGCCAGTGTTTATAAGAAAGAAATCAAGGCAGGTTACGATATTCGCCCTTCGATCGCAATTACCAAGGCTCATATTCGGATGGCCGAGCTGGATGATTTGATTCGTCTGGGCGAACTCGGAGTAGACGGCAAGGTGGTCAAGAAGTCGCACGATGTTGCGGTCACCAAGGCCGCCATCGAGTCGGTTTGGTATTTGCCCAAAGTGGCCGAGAAATTCGGTACGACCGAAGGCGAACTCAGAAAGATTCTGTTTCAAGAAACGGGTGGAATGTTTCCCGAACTAGTCACGCGCCATGATCTGAAATCTTTCATGCCGCCGATTGGTTCTACTTCAGTTTATATTTTTGGAGATGTCAAAGCGATCACTGATCCTAAGAAAGAGCTTACGGTTCGTGTGCACGACGAGTGCAACGGTTCTGACGTATTCGGTTCCGACATCTGTACGTGCCGTCCTTATCTGGTTCAAGGAATCGAAGCAGGAATCAAAACTGCGCAAAAAGGTGGAGCGGGTGTAATTGTCTATTACCGAAAAGAAGGGCGAGCCTTGGGCGAAGTAACCAAATTTCTGGTTTACAATGCACGAAAGCGCCAAGCCGGCGGAGATTCCGCCAGCACTTACTTTCACCGCACTGAATGTGTGGCCGGTGTTCAAGACATGCGCTTTCAACAGTTGATGCCGGATGTGCTTCATTGGCTAGGCATCACCCGTATTACCAACTTTATCTCGATGTCGAACATGAAATACGACGCCATCGTGAATAGCGGAATCAAGATTATCAACCGCGTTGAAATTCCGGCTGATCGAATTCCTGCCGACGCATCAGTCGAGATGGAAGCCAAAAAAGCCGCTGGATATTTTACTCCTGGCGCCGTCAAGAAAAAGAAGGATCTGAAAAAGGTAAAAGGTCGGGGCTTGTATGAATGAGCTGGCTTATTTGCTTTCGCCATTAGCGGTCCGTGAACGCTCGCGCCTCTTGTTTGATCATGCAATGGCGGGCAGAACGAATTTTAGGGTTAATTTGAACCGACTCTCGGAGGTGGCTGATTTTGTCATCGAAGTGACCCAGGCCAATTATCCCGATCTCGAAATTCCTTTTCATTCGCGCTGGGGGCATTTTCAAGCGGGTAAGGTCGATCGTTTAAGCTCGCTCAATCATGCATTGGCTTCGGTCGACGCGATTGAACGCATGCGCATTAAGATCGAGCTTGCGATCGTATCGGTGCTCCTCGACGCGGGCGCCGGAATGCAGTGGAAGTACCAGGATCCGTTTTCAAACGGGCAAGTCGTTTCTAAATCCGAAGGCTTGGCGATCGCTTCTCTCGATCTTTTTATGAAGGGCGCGTTTCATTCGCAAGGTAAAATAGGGGCGGATGCAAAAGGACTTCAGGTATTTACAGAAGCGCAGTTAAGGACCGGATTTCAAGTCAGTGAGAGCAATCCGCTTCTTGGAATTTCTGGGCGAGTAAAACTCTTGAATGCACTCGGGCAGGTGTTCGAGGGATCTCGTCCGGGCAGTATGGTCGATGAATGGATGAAACTCTCGAGAACAGAACTGAAAGCAACCGCAATTCTTGATCTGGTGCTGAGAAGGCTCGGTCCGATTTGGCCAGGTCGGCTTCAGTACCAGGGTGTGAATCTCGGAGATGTTTGGTCGCATTCACTATTGGGGTCTAAAGATTCGTTCGCCTCGATGGTGCCGTTTCATAAATTATCGCAGTGGATGAGCTATTCATTGATGGAGCCCTTGATCGAGGGCGGAATTGAAATTCAGAACCTCGACGAAATGACTGGCTTGCCTGAGTATCGAAATGGCGGACTTTTGCTCGACACTCGCCTGATTGAACTCCGTGATCCGCTTCTCGCGCAAAAAGAACATCAGCCCGATTCTGAATTGATCGTCGAATGGCGAGCGATCACGGTAACTTTACTCGATCGAATCGGCGAAGAAGTCAGAATGTTACTCAAGAAGGACGCTCTAGAATTGCCGCTCGTGAAGATTCTCGAAGGTGGAACCTGGCACGCAGGACGAAAAGTTGCGGCTCGATTACGCTCGGATGGTGGTCCACCCCTACAAATTAAGAGTGACGGAACTGTTTTTTAACAAAGTTTGAGAACTATATTTGAGAACAACTATGAAAAAGAAAAAAACGATTAAAATTGAACCCAAAGTGATTCAAGTCAATCATCCGGTGCTGCAGCACAAACTCACGCTTCTGAGAGACAAAAACATCACTTCCATGATTTTTCGACAACTGGTCGACGAAATGAGCCAACTTCTTGTTTATGAAGCCGCGCGGGATATTCCTTTAATGAGAGTGCCGGTTGAAACCCCTCTCGAAAAAACGCATTCACCGCGTATTGCAAATCCAATCATGTTGGTCGCGATTTTGCGCGCCGGTCTGGGAATGCTCAGCGGAATGATGAAGATGATGCCTTTTGCCAGTGTCGGTCATATTGGTATTTATAAGGATCGCTTTGTGCAAGCAACAGTCGAATATTACCTGAGGCTTCCTAAGATTTCGAAAAACCAGATTGCGTTTCTACTCGATCCGATGCTGGCAACCGGAGATACGGCCTGTGCGGCGCTCGATCGGCTGAAAGAATACGGAGTAAAAGAGATTCGAATGATCACGCTTCTTTCGGCCCCCGAGGGCGTTCGCAAGGTCAATTTGCAACATCCGGACGTAAAGATTTATACCGTCAGTTTAGAGCGTGCTTTGAATAAAAAAGGATACATATTGCCTGGAGTGGGCGACGCAGGCGATCGTTTGTTTGATACGATCGAACATTCGTGAAGATCGTCGGAGTCTCGGGTGGAAGTGGTTCAGGCAAGACCACGTTTGCCAGACTCTTGAATCGAATATTGACTGAACGTTTTGGCGCAGGGTATTCGACCATTCTTGCGCAGGACAATTACTATATTGATCAATCGGCAAAATTCCGAGGTGATGGCGATCCTGCTGTGAATTTCGATCATCCCTCATCCATTGACTTTCCGCTTTTGGCCGCACACCTGCAGAAGTTAAAAAAAAATAACGCAATTGACGTACCGGTTTATGATTTCGTGACTCACACGCGCGAGAAGCGAACCTTGCATTTGGCTCCGCACCCTATCGTCATCGTTGATGGGATGCTTTTACTTTCGCAAACCATCATTATTCAGGAGTTGGACTATTCTGTTTTTGTGGAGGCTCCCGAGGCGGTGCGTTTTCAACGCAGGTTAGAGCGCGACGTGCGCGAGCGCGGCAGAACTCCCGAGGGCGTCGAAAAGCAATTTCGAGCTCAGGTAAAGCCGATGCATGATCGATTTATCGAACCGTCGAAAAAGAATGGTAGTCAGGTAGTGTCAGGACTGGTTGATTTTGCTCCGATTGTCGACCTACTGATTGTTTCTATCGGGTACTAGGATTGAAATAGATCTTTTGATTTTATCCGAAACTTGTTAGATCCTCCGACAAAGAAAAATCGGGGGATTCTATGTTTAAAACTATTCTTTTAGCACTTATTTTGTTCGTTCCATTTGTCCATGCTCAAGAGGAAGCATTGTCTGCCAAGGACAAGGTGCTCGAGCTTCGGGTTAAACTTCCACGAATTTACGGTTCAGGAGTGCAGGGCGAAGTATTGCTCGAGCATACACCTAATTCGACCCGAGCTTCCGATTCTACCGAGGTTTTTGAAACCATCCTGAATTTTATTTATTCCGAGAACAGCAAAGAGATCGATCATTTTGACCCGAAGTTGGGAGAGGGTATTTTCATTCCCAAGGCCAATCTGGGCGGGTTCTTGGATACTGATTTGCTGAAGGCAAAGTTCTATCCCCCTGCTTACGATGCGAAACTAAAACGCGATGTTTATCCGGTTGATTTTAAATTCAGGGCGTCTTTTTTAAAACACGTGTTCAAGAAAGCCTTTGTCACCGCCGTCAGGGCCGCTTCTGGCCAAAAGTGGAAGATCTATTATCTCGATCAATTCGAAGTTGATGGCATGGAGATTCAAGTCAACGCCGCAGGTACCGTCACTCGCATGAATCTGACCTTGGGCGATACTGTGGTAAAAGCACTTCGGATGAGCGATCTTCCTTCTATTTCGGAGAGTGAGTTTTAACTGACCGGTTTTTGGTATTGCTCGATCACTTCATGAAGATTGGTCGCCGTTGGAAAATTCTGATGCACGAGTTGTCCGAACAAGGCCGAAAGTAGCAGAATAATGACAAAAGGTAGCCAGCTTTCGTGAAAGGCGTTTGACAGCCAGCCCCTCTGTAACGCTTTTTTTGAGGTCGGAATCATTCCGCCGGCAAGCGCGAATTGAAACGCAGTTTCACCCAGAAAGTGAGGTGCGGTGACCATAAAAAATGTAACCGCTCCCATAATGACTGCAATCAGGATGATGCCGACCAGTATCGCTGCTCCTCCGTTCGAGGATTTAGAATCAGATCCGGAGCCGAGGGCGCTGCCCGCGCTGGTGCTGCCCAGATTACCTTCATAGCTACCACTAGCGCCACCGCCGCCTGAAGCGCCGCCGCCGCCTTCGAACGAGGGTGAAGTACTAGTGTCAGAGACCCTATTGCTGTTTGAAAAGCCCGAGAAATAATTGCTTGAAGATTGCGAGCGAACCGTCGACTCGTGTCTCGGAAAAATATAAGAGAGCCAGATTCGAAGCATGACGAAAAAAATAAAATAGGACACGGTGACTGCGATTGGATAGCGAACCAGTATGAGCTTGACGTCATATTGATACATCAACCAATTGGTAAAAACTCCGGATAGGCTGGTGCAAGCGAGTACCACGCCCATATGAAAACGAAGAGAAAAGCGATTGATTAACCAAGTATCGAATCTATTTTCGTCGGCAGAAGTGGGGTTCATGGATTTTATTTTCTCATGGGTTGTAAAAAAAACAATGCTCAAGATTCAATGCAATTTCAAAGTCGAGAAGGCGACTTTCTTTTGATTGAAGAGCTGATTCATCTGATCGGCCGTTAGTGAGAAATAGCCGCCCTTGCCGCTTTCAGGTCCCCAGGTGTTTAGAATTAAGTACTCGTTAATGACTCGGTGGCCGTCTTTTACGACGGTATTTACGCCAGTGATGACCATGGCGTGTCCAGCCATGAGGACTTCACCTGATTTAACGAGATCCGAACCCGCACCTAAATCAGTAATTTTACCGAGATCGATCTGTTCTACATCGGTCAGCACTTTCGCGGCAGATCCCGCTTTCTTCGCGGTCATATGGCTCCACGTAAAATAAACAGGTTGTTTGGCTTGCAGCTGTTTGATGATTTCGTTGTTTACCTCGTTCAAATCGTTGATGAATATTTTTTTCTCGGTGGGCAGACCTTGAGGCGGTTTTGTCGGGTTTTCGTTCGGAGATTGCACTTCAAAAGAACCTGCCTCATTGGCTTTGACCTTGATTTTTACCGGCCCACTTTGGGCTTTGACCGTCATGTCGGCCATGTTTTGCATCGGGGTATTCAACGATGCATGCATGTAGGTCGTCACCTCGGCGTTCTTCAGTTTGTCTCCCATTTTTTCAAGCTGATTCGTTCCAAAATACTTGATGTTCAGGGTTTCAAGGTCTTTCATGCTTTGATCGAGATTTAAGTCTTTGCCTTTTTTCGAGGCATCTTCGAGCAAAAGTCTCATTTCGTTTTCGTAAGCGAGTTGTCCTTCGCGCGACATGACGGTAGTTTCAATGCCGGCGATTTTAAGGATAGGTAGTTCGCCCATCTCTCGACCGCGCGTAATATAAATTCGTAAGAGATCGTTATAGAAGTTGCCGCCAAAAAGCGAGGTGACCGCTGCACCGAGATCATCGGTGCTTTTTCCGAGCAAGCGTAGGCCGCCGTTGAACAGAGGAGATTTAGAAAAGGCGCCGATCAGGGTCTTTTGGTTTAATAGCCCTTGTTTGATCTGAAGCAGGTACATCTGCGCGATCGAGCGTGATTTTGTGCGCACTCCCTGGGCAAAAGCGTTTTGGGCATCGTTTTCGATCAAACCTGCGAGATTGAGATGCGAACAGGTTGCCCCCACGTGGCAGGACATGTAGTCACCCTGATTAACGACCGTAGAAATTGCGGGAAGTCGAATGTCAAATTGTTCCTGAAATGCTTTTGCCTCATGGTACGGATTCGCAGGGGCTGAGCGCGGTAAAAACGGATTCTCGCCTGCTTTCATACGGGCATGAAAGTCTTCGCGAACGCGTGCGAAGTTTTTGCGACTCAGCTTCCAGGTGCTAAATCCCTTTTGGGTGCTGAATTTCTGATAACCCAATTTTTCATGCAGGGCAATCGACGCTACATTGGTATCGGTAATATTGTCTGAAATTTC
>CAIKYX010000153.1 GCA_903831745.1 Oligoflexia bacterium | reverse complement strand
CTACCAGTGACTGGTCTTGAATATTTCGAGTCTGCGCCCCGTTATGCTTTCGAAAAAACTCTGCAAATCGCGTGGAAGTTCGGCTTCGAAGATCATTTCCTTTTCGGTCTTAGGATGTTTGAATCGCAAGCCCGCTGCATGAAGGGCATGGCGCGGAAGCATGAGTTTTTCCTCGAGCTCTGCATAAATTTCTGAAGTGGGACCAGGAATCATGAATTCATCGTCAGTGACCGGTAAGTCTTCTTCTCCGTCGCCGTCGTCATCAGATTCCATTTCTTCTAGATCTGCATTCATTTCGTCGTGATAGGCGTCGATCAATAGAAGCGCATCGTGGTCGCTCAGTCCGTAGATCTTATCGCCCACGAGCGGATGCCCCGCGATGTCGGCGTGGGCACGAATCTGATGTTGTCTTCCGGTGCGAGGAAAACACGCGACCAGCGAAAAATTGTCGCGCGATTCGATAACTTCAAAACGGGTAACGGCACTTAAACCGCCATTTTCTTCCGAAACCGCATGCATCTTAAGTCCGATCGCGCTTCCTCGCATTTTACCGATCGAAGAGTCGACGGTAAAATTATTTTCCTGGGGTACGCCATGAACAATCGCCAGATAGTACTTTGAGGTTTCGCGGTTTCGAAATTGTGAAGTGAGGGCGTTACAGGCCTCTCTTGTTTTAGCCAGTAGAATGAGCCCACTTGTTTCTTTGTCGATGCGATGAACCAGAAAGTATTTTCGATCGGCTTGTAAGGGCTCTTTGAGTCCGTTGGTCTTCAGGTGAGTCAGAAGTGTATGAAAAAAGTATTTTCCTGCAGGATGCACAGGCAGATTTGCTGGCTTATGAATGACGTACATGTACTCGTCCTCATAGAGGATCTTGTAGTCGAAATTCACTTCCGGTTCGGGTTTGCGTATCGAAAGTAACTGTACCAAATCGCCGGGATGAAGGGCAAAGCTCGGTTTTACCCGGCCAGGATGCAAGTGCTTCGAGCTTTCACGAATAATGGTTACGGCGCCGCGTTCGATTGCCTGTTTTAGTTTCTCTCTTGAGCGATGACGATAGCGGGCCATTAGAAAACGATCGAGTCGAATTCCGGCTTGCGTGTGGCCTACGGTGTGAATGACCCGGAATTCATTTCCGGTCAGGTACTTGCGGGTAATGCTCAAGGTCTAATACTTCCTCGACATGAGGAATCCGATGACTTCTTTTGCGCCATCCGTGCTGTAACCGAATTTCTTTTTCATGTTTTCTATCGTTTGTTGGGCCAGTTTCGAGCCCTCGGAGTTCGGATCTTCGTAATCCGTTCCAAAATGCTTAAGCGCCGTAGTCATCTTCTGAAGCAATGACTTCTGGCTTTCGTAAAAATGTTTTTCGATTCGTTGTTTCAGTTCCGGAAATACCCGGAAGTAATCCATCGTTTCTTTCGGATGATCGAGCGACCAGGCACCAATTTGCTGAATCAGGTTCTGGCGAAACTGATCACGCGCTGCCGACTCTTGCGGAGCGGCGACGATGTTTTCGAATTCGTTCAGTAACGTTTGATCCGGCTCTTCGTAACCGCCGGTAATCGGATTCTTCATCTTCTCTTTCTTAAGGAGAGAAGACAAATGGGTAATGTATTTTTTCATGAAATCCATCCACTGTTTCGTATCGTAAAGCCCGAGGCAGTCGCGGACTTCGCGATCGACCAGGGTCGAATACTCATTCAGCATCGCCTCGATGAAGGCTTCGTGATGGTGGTAGCCGTCGACAGGATCTTGTCTGAGGAATTCGTATTCCGTAACCCGTTTTACGAATTTTCGAAGCTCTGAGGCTACTGCAAGCGGAGACAGGGTTTTGAATTCTGAATTCTGGGCAGCATCAATGAGAATTGCCTTCAGTTCGCGCGCGGAAGCCCCGCTGCGTCCTTCGTAGAACGGTACTGCCGACAATTCTTCCTGAAGTTTAGAAAGGTTCGCACGAAGGAGTTTTCGTTCTTCGTTGGTAAACCGCTCGGGCATTTCTTCGGTGTCGTAAATGCGAAGTTTATCGAGTGGCGAAAGTTTATCGATGATTTGCGCAAGTTCGCTTGGATAACGTTCGCGATGTGGTTTTTGCAGTCGGGTGAGTACGCCCCAGAATGCAATCGACCAAACGGTGTGAGGGGTGACTGCTTTTTCGCCCGCCACGCTCTGTAGCATGCCTTCATAAACTTGTTGTTCTTGAGAGAGCTTAAGTAAATAGGGAACCCGAATGAGCTCGATCCGACCTTTAAAACTGCTAAAATCGGGATATTCCTTGAATGCGTCGAGCTGAAGTTCGTTTGATGAGCCGATGAAAACCGAATCCAGATGCAGAATGGCTTGTCCGATGTTGACTCGTCCGGTTTCGCAGGCGCCGAGCAGGTATTTGTAAGAATCAATCGGGCGCTTCAGCAGGTCATTATAATCGATCATTCCGCGATTCGAATCAGCCAGATCTCCGGTAATCGAGAAAAAATTCAGACCCTGAAGTGACGACGGAAGTTGCGAAAGCGAACGGTTCATCGTCAATTGATGATAATGGGCATCCACATGCATCTGAGGCTCGACTGTGATCAGGCCTGCGCGATACACGCGTGAGAGAAAGAAGCGCTCGACCCGGATGTGCTTAAGCACTTGGGCAAAATCGCCGTGATAATTGTTGAGTAACGCTTGAAAAATCAGTTGGTCGCGGTGCGAGAGACCGCCATCGAGTAGTCGCGCAGGAATTCTAAAATCGAGCGACTGTGGCAGATCCAGAGTCTTAAAGAATTGCTGACGTTGTTCGATCGGCAGCAATAACGCTGGATGATCACGAAGCTCGCTTTGAATCACGCAAGCAATGTCTTCATCGACGAGATTGGCGTAAGACGACACCTGGCTTGCTTTTTTGTCCGCATCCGAGCGAATACCCAGGCTTCCGCGAACCACGCGGTCAATCGGAAAAATCCACGAGAAGGTATAAAGTGCACCTTCTGGGGTATGCGAATAATCTTCGAGTCCTTGCATCAAAGCCGAAATCAAGGTGCTCTTGGCGCTCCCATTTGGTCCGTGAAGCAGGATCAGTCGGTTGCTGAGACCGAGCCTCGAGAAGCCTTTCAGGGTGTTGTAAATGTGGGCTTGCACATTTTCTTGGCCCACGACTTTTGCGGTGATGCCATCGACCGGGCGGTTGAATACCTTAAACGATATGCCCGCATTGGTTTTATGCGCCGGCGTTTCGTTTCGCCCAAAATGATCGAGCATGTCGGCCGAGTATTGGGCCGATCCCCGCAAGAAGTGTCGGGGTTTTTCAGTAAGAAGTTTTGTGAATTCTTCGAAAGTCAGGATTTGCTGATTTTTTTTGAAGGATTCCTGGATTGATTTTGCCAAAGTTTCGTAATTCATTAGGATACCGCCCTTAATCGGGGAACTGATGGAGGCCTGAGTCGGGCCCATTTGGTTTGCAAGGTTGATTCGAGAAATTTTTCGGATTCGGCGTTCAGGCGACGAGTCTGCGTCAGCCAGTCTTTTTCGAGCGCGAGAATTGCCTGATGAAGGGCTTGCATGGCTTCAGCAGTGAGTTCTACTCGTTCAATCGGAAGGAGTGGTCCTTCGAGTAACACGCGTTCTACCGGATGAAGTTCGAGGTCGTGTCCGAACCATTCTTCGTCCGAGAAATCATTGCGCGAGCGTGGAAACGGAAAGGCGCTGGCGTCGAGCGTGACGTCGGCTTCAGCGGCTGAGTGAGGAATCTTCAGGTAAGAGAACATCTCTTCGTGCAGTTCGCGGAGTAAGCGAATGAAGTCTCCCCAGATCATGGCCGGATGATCCGTGACGAGAGCGGGGTTTTTTCGCGTTGTTGCAGAAGTTTTCTAATCAGGGTTTCATCCCGAAATGAGCGGGACTCGGCCTTCGGCGACGGCAGTGGGTTTCCGGCGGCAGTCTGGGTACGAATCAGTGAAGGTGCTTTGAGCGAGTGCGCGACCAGCTCGTCGAGCGATTGAAATTCAGAAATCTGTCGCGGATCGGCCGCGATCGGCTTCACTCGTAGGCCTTCGAGTCTGCTCCAGGTAAACAGGGCTTTCGCCCATTCTTTCAATTTAGAATCCATACTTCCGGATCCTCCACCATTCCGTCGTTGGCTGAAACTCCCATTTGAGTCAGCTTGAGTTCATGAATCTTCTTCAGCGCCGCCTCCGTCAGTGAACGCGAGAGTTGCGGTCGCTTTTCATCCGGGTTTCTGCTGCCGCCACCAATGACGACAAAATGAAACGTAAGATGGTTCCACAGTACCGGCGCGTAAATTACTTCACCTTCTTTGCCGGTGAGGATTTGCTCTCGCATGAGTCTCGAAAAATGTCCGTTCAAACGCCAGTCGAGATCGCCGAGAGCACCTTGCAGCGGACGTTCATTTTCAAAATGAAGTAAGATCATGCCATTGATTTTTTTCTGGCTTAATGCGAACTCGGGAGATTGGTTGATTTCTTTCAGACTCACATGATCATTTTATATGATTTTGCTCCGTCTTGAAACCCGTCAATTCATTGGCAACTACTCGGAAAGTACTTTGCCTTCAGTTGCTTGGGGGTCGCGGCTGATCGGATCCAAAATTCCGTTTAAAAACGCAGGAGTCTCGGCTTCACCGAAGTATTTACTGAGTTCGATGACTTCGTTGAGAGTGACGGATGCAGGCACATCTTTAAAGTAAATCAGTTCAGCGGCACCCATTCTGAGGAATGCTTTCTCGATGGCACCGATGCGGTCGATCCGCCAATTCTCGGCATGAGAAGTGATGACTGCGTCGATCGCGTCAAGTGAACTCAGTGTTTGTTTTACCAAGCGCAGTGCGAAGTCGCGCGAAAGTTGGGCAGTATTAAAATGATCCGCGTGAATTTTAAATTCGGCTTCGATTTCTCCGATCGCCATCGAGCCTTTGGTTTGATCGAGTTGATAAAGAAATTGAAAAGCCATCTCACGCGCCTTTTGTCTTGGCGTAAGTTGTGGGTAAGTCGGATTAGCGGGATTCATGGATTGGGCTCCGAGGGGGGTTCGGGTGAAATAAATGGAAATGCAAGCGTCTCTTTGTCTTGCCCTTCGAAAGGACTGCCGGGAGTCTGAGCGTGTTGGCTCAGGTCGGCGACAAACTCTTCTACATCGCGAAATTCGCGATAAACGCTGGCAAAACGCACGTATCCTACCTTGTCGAGTTTATGAAGTGCACCCATGATCATTTCGCCGATACTCTTGGACGGAATCTCTTTCAGGCCGTAACTCTGAATGATCTTTTCGATCTGAGTGACGGCGGATTCGATCTGCTGGGTCGTGACCGGTCTTTTCTGGCAGGCCTTCTGTAGGCCGGAGAGAATCTTCTCTCTCGAAAAAGGTTCACGTCTACCATCCTTCTTGATGACGTTAGGCATGACTTCTTCGATTCGTTCGTAGGTGGTAAAACGACCCCCGCACTCAAGACATTCACGGCGTCTGCGAGTCATATCTCCCGTCTGGTTCATTCGAGAGTCAATTACCTTCGTCTCGGGGATAGAGCAATAAGGGCATTTCATGGTTGAAACGACTATATCATGGGGTAAGGCTTGCAGGCGACCACAATCTATTGTGGTTCAGGAAAATATAGGGTAAATCATTGATAGCATGCCAAAAATCGAGCCCAAGCTGATTCAAAAAGAACTTCAGGCCGGAAAAGTCCGACCAGTTTATTGGATTTTTGGGCCCGAAAGAATGATGGCCCGCGGCCTGCTAAAGCGCATCCAAAAAGTAGTGCACCAAGACGAGCCCGTGAATGATTTTAACTACGAGAAATGGGACGCCGCCGAAGCATCACTGGGCACCATTCTGGATAGCGCCCAAAGCTTCTCGATGATGGGCGGGGCGAAGCTGATCGTGGTTCGAAATGCAGAAGACTTAAAAGAGCTCGAGCCCTTGGTCGACTTTCTGAAATCAATGCCGAACAATGACCCGACCGATGTCGCTGAGCTTTCGTCGGTGCTCGTGTTTATCTCTAAAAGTTTTGATGGGCGTAAGAAAACGTCCAAAGCCATTCAAGATCGGGCCGTGACGGTTCCGTGCGAAGAAGTCGAAGAACAGAATCGCGAAAATTGGATTGATTATTTGGCGAGGCAACGAAGCCTGACTCTGACTGCCGAAGAGCAACTCGTGCTTCGGGGGCTCGATCCTTGGTCATTGGATATTGTTGATCAAGAGATGGCCAAGCTCGAGCTCGTAGCCAGTGACGAGACGCTCAGGGCGCAAGTATTGATGAGCGGAGTCGATGCCCGGGCTCGGGATGAGTTCATCGATGCACTTTTTTGTCGCGATAAAGCGCGCTACCTGAAATGGGTGCACTTGTTTTCGAAAGATATGGATGTTCAACTTCCGATTCTGGGGCTAATCTCTTGGAACCTGCGGCATTTGAAAGTGCAGTTGCTCGAGAAGGAAACCCAGTCGAGGTCTCCCGAGAAGCGGAATCCGTATTTGCAACGCAATCTCGATCGCTGGCTCAGGCACTGGAACTGCAAATCCATTCAGGAATTTGAACACGATCTTTTTGGAATCGATTTTTCTCTGAAGAATACCAGGCTTACAGGGCAAGGCCTCTGGACGAGTCTGATGTTTCAGAATCAAAAGTAAAAGGAATCACTGTGAATCTCATTTTTAGGCTGATTTGGATCATTATCGAATCTTTTTTTCGAAAGAGGCTTCATCCGCTTGCCGAATCGGTCCTGCATTTGCGGGTTCTACCCAATGACCTCGACCTGAACATGCACATGAACAACGGCCGTTTTCTCTCGATCATGGATCTCGGTCGAATTGATCTGATGATTCGAACCGATTTGGGCAAGGCGGTTCTGAAAAAACGATGGAAGCCACTGGTTGGCGCAGTGACCATGCGCTACAAGCTATCGCTGATGCCGCTTCAGAAATACCGATTGCATACGAAAGTTATCGGATGGGACGAAAAGTGGCTTTATATCGAACAGCGCTTCGAGCGTCGCAATCGTACGATTTCTGTCGGTTTGGTCAAAGTCCTGTTTCGTGGTTCTAAAAAGAACATCACTCCGGTAGAAACCCTGAAAGCCATTCACGTCAACATCGACCCGCCCGAGTTACCCGAGAAGGTAAAGCGCTGGCTCTCGATGGAAGTCCAATAGGGAATAGGTGTCCGACAACTTAGATATTAAATAAGTGTCCGACAACTTGTCCAACTTGTCGTTAGCGATACGCGGCACCGATATTCTCCATCGGTGGTTCATTCGAAGGTTGCACGTTCTCGGTGTAGTGGCTGTTGATCGTCAGCGTCGCATACGCGGGGCTCGTGGCGCGGGTAATTCGAATCTGATCAGTAGTGGTTACATAGCGAGTGAGTTTTTCGCCTGAGCGAAATCCCGTCTGAATCGTTCCCAGTGAGGCGTATGCCAACAGGATATGAACGGTATACGCGAATGTTCCTTGTAACAGGGTAGGTGGAATCACTTCTTTTTTGACATCGTCCACCTGGCTGCTTTTGATCAGTTCGTAATGAAGTATCTCTCCCGTAGGGCACTGGGTTAGACAAACGAGTTCGCCCTGAGGCTGTAGGATATTAATGCCCCAGGTGTTGTTTAAGACTACATAGGAATTCAATCCGTCCAATTTTGTACTGACCGTGACTGGCGCGGTGCCTGGCTGCTCAATCAAGCCATAGACGCTTTGGCCAGTACTCAGCTGAATGGTGCCATCCAGTTCGGTTGCATGGACTGTTTCTATGAGTGAGACAAATACGAATAAGAAAAGTACGAAGCGAGACATGCGAACTCCGATTTGAAGCGTGAGGGGTGAGTCCCTCGCGCGTGGGTGGATGGTTATATAGCAATTATGTAAAAATTAAAAGATCATTTTTGTCGGGAATAAAAAAGACCGCTTTGAAATGAATTAAATTGAGGGCGTGGGATTTTAGTGTCAATGTTTCGACCGCAGTGTTTAAGAAAGCTGCAGTTTTTCAAGATACCCTCGAATTAAGCCGATGAGTTTGAAGATGATTCTGCTCCGTCGATGCTTTCATCACTTCGTATTTCTGATCCTGCTCTTGGCGGGCTCGTCTGCGCGCGCGAAGGATATTCCCCAATGCTTTCTCGACTATCTGAATGATACGGTGCTGGTCGATTCTTGGATCGGGCATACGAGTGGAATTGATGAGCTCTTACATGGTGCAAAGGTTCCGAGGGAGACTTCGCAAGCGGTGCTCAGTGAGATGCGCAAAATCGTTAGGGCTCCACGCGCATCAAACGAGCGCTTGCTCGAAGTGGTTCGAGCCATGAAGGCTTCTGAAGGCAAGCCCGAAGCCCTTTCTTTTTGTTTCACGGCGGATACTTGCGACCCGGTGAAGATGAATGCAACCCATAAAACCACGCAGACCTCCTATCATCTTAAGGACTTCGAGCACGTGGCTTCGAGTCGCAATCCGAATGTTGCCGGACAATATGTTAAAAAGAATCCGAATACGAATCCGGTAAGATCATCACTCGTAGTCATTCCTACCAAAGGGGCTAGTGCCCCGGAGCTCGTGCAGATGTATTACCATCAGGCAAGCCAATATACGGATCACGATTTGATCGATCGATGGGTTTCGGCAAATCAGAAATTAATCAAAGAGGGCAAAGAGCCAGATGTGCTTTTTAAGAAATATGCCGAAACAGATCAGAGCGATGTCTATCTCGATCATGGGTTTTACCGCTTGTTTCTCGAGAGCAGGGCAACGGAAGTCGAGTATCAGGCTGCGCTGGTCATTGCGTCTCGGGCGCCTGCGTATACAGCAACTCAGCAAGCTTACTTACTTGCGGATAAGAAGATGCTTGCCTTAACTCGAATGGGGGATACGAATCCCGAGTACCCTGTATACGCCAATTTGACGCGTCCGCAATTATCGAATAAGTACGGAATTGATTTCGATAATGTTTTTAAAAGTGCCGATCATTACGGAAAACAGATGGAAGAGACGATTCGCAAAGCTAACGAAACACAGGCTCACTAAATTTGTTTGCGTTTCATCTCGCCAGTACGCTTAAACTCATTCTCGTTTTCGATCTTGCAGTGGGTGGGGGTCTTCTTCATTCGGTAATCGTCGACCGCCGTTGCGATCTGTACCGCCATGCGGATTCTCGATTTAGTGGTCAGCACTCGTTCGCGATCAGCACTATTGTTCACAAACCCCGCTTCGATGAGAATGCTCGGCATGTCGGTGCCCAAAAGCACGTAGAACAAGGCTTGCTTGATGCCCCGGTCGAGCATGGCCGCTTTCATTTTGCCTTGAACCGCGCACGCCAGCTTGCGCGAAGGCTCGAGATTGGCGTCTAAGATCATGTCCTTCATGATCAGCGACACGTCGCCAGATTCTTGTTTGGCCGAGCTTTCTTTGAGTACCGCGTTCTCGAGATCGGCCAGTCGTTTTGATGATTCGTCGGTTGCGCGATTCAGTATAAAAGTCTCTACGCCTCCATGGCGAATCTTCTCGCCGCTCGAATTCAGATGAATCGAAAGAAACACATCGGCCTTCAGACGATTGGCTAGTGCTGTGCGATCAGACAAAAGCACGCTTCGATCTTCGTTGCGGGTCAGAATGACATTGTGACCTTTAATGATCAATTCTCGAGCCAGATCTCGTGCGATCTGCAGGGTCATTTCCTTTTCGGTATAGGTCTTACCTTTTTCTTGAAAGACTGCGCCGGTATCGACTCCTCCGTGGCCCGGATCGATGACGACCAGAAATTTTTTCTTGGTGACCGCGTGTGCCGGTAAAGCAAACAGAATCATTGCGAGTACCGCGCACTCGTAACGAAAGAATCTGGTTTTAAGTTGAATGAGTTCAGATGGCAAAAGCGCGGTCTCCTAATTCTTAGCGTAACAAGGGTGGTGAAATTTAACTAGAGTGACGGGAAAATGACGGTTTAAATGGTCAAAACAATTCATCAGAGATTTTATAAGGTGGGGTCCTTATTATGCGATTTAAAGTGCTCTCAGTTGCAAACGAATTATGATTTGGATGGCTATAGAGCGTTTTCTATAAATTCAGTTAATTTAGCTACATATGTTTTAGATAATTACCCTTTTTGGCATAGGAAATTGATCGCTCAGTCTTATTTTATGGACTTTACATTGTATTAGTGTAAAGTGACCGCGTGCCGAATAGGAAAAAAGTACTACTGGTTGATGATGATTCACTCTTTTGCTCTGTGATCCAAAAGGTACTCAGTGTTTATCACGAAATTCAGATCGCACATTTCGTTTCGTCTGCAAAAGAAAAACTGAAGCAGAATGAGTTTGATTTCATCATTTTAGATTATCACCTCGAAAATGAAAACGGCTTAGATTTGATTCCGCTGATTAAAGCCTATAGCCCGCGTTCTGTTATTTTACTTTTATCGGGTTCGGACGACTTTGGGGTAGTGGCGAAGGCACTGAGCATGGGAGTAGATGAGTATTTAGTTAAATCTGAAGATGTACATGTGCATCTTTTGGTGAGAATCCCGTTCCTATTCAAGCAAAAGCAAAAAAGCATTGAGTTGGAATCCTATCGGTTGCGCCCTAATTTAAGACTACCACAATCGCCCGACGAACTATCACCGGAACATTATAAAGAATTTTTAGAAAATGCCGAAGCACTCTATTTAAATGCTGCCACTGAGCTAAATTCTGGAGATTTGGCTCTTACCGCCGAAAGAATTGGGCTTGCGCGAAGTACGATCTTTAGGAAAGAAAGCATTTATCAATTTAGAAAATTTGAAACCAGTTAATGAAAGTTGAATTAAATTTAGCGTCAAATAAATTAGGAGGAAAATATGTCGAATAAACAAAACATACTGGTCGCACTGTTAGTAGCAGGTGGAATTTTAGCTGAAGAAGGTGCGAAAATCTACGTCTCAAATCTAGATGAAAATCAGGTTGCTACTCTAAGTCTGGCTTTAAATGAGTCTAAAGTAAAAAATGCGGGTGGAATTGCTGTCGGTACTAGAAGTATTTCGCACGATGTAAAAAACGAACCTGCTTGATATCACCGCGTTTTATATGGAGCAAAGGATGAAAATAGGTGATATGGCATTGCAGAACAGAGCCCCACATAGAATCGAGATTTTGCATGTAATGCCAGGGCTTTTTTGCAATCTTTCATGCGATCATTGTGCTACAAGTTCGGGCCCGAACGAAAGACTTCGACTGACATCGGGTGAGGTTGGTGATTTAGTGGAAGTCATCAAGACGCATTTGCCTAAAAAACTTTTATTCACAGGGGGCGAGCCTACATTCTATTTGGAAATTCTAAATCAATTAATCTCTAGTCATCCACTTTTGTTGGATTGCGAGGTGCAAGTTACTACAAATGGCTGGTTTGCGAGGATGGGCAGAATATCAAAAGTATTGGGCTCAGTCGTTAAATTAGATCATGTGCAACTCTCATATGATCGTTATCATTACCCTAAATTAGCGATTGAAGATGTGAATGCCATTAAGGATTACTGTGTTGAAAATAATATTGGATTTAATATAGTGTCTTCGATTTCGGATCCTCTTGATTTGATATTTGTAAATGAAGTAGAGGAAAAAACAAAAACTAAGGTGATTTACAATAGGATTCAGGATGCCGGAAGGGCAAAACTTTCGGGCAATGCATTTAAGTATCCGGTATTTGAGTCAGGAGTACTGGGGGAGAAGTGCCCTAATGCTGGTATGGTAACATATATTACTGGTCGGGGCTTTAGTGCTTGCTGCTCAAATCTGGTGTTTAACTCTAATGATGAGTTTTTTATTCATTCGTCAATTTCGGAACATATTCAATCTGAGTTCTATAAGGAAATTCAATCGAAGAATTTCGGTGAGATGATTTTGGATAGAGGTATTCCGGTAAGCGAACTAACGCCAGAGTGTTCATCCGTTTGTCATCTTTGTGAGTTTATACATAATAGAAGTGCAGTTGGGCAGGGTGGATAATGGGGGCGAGAGATCTTAAGGCGAGTGGTCTGAATTTTAAAGACGGCGTCTTTTCTATTTCTTCTTTTTCTAATATTACAAATGCTTTGGTGCACAGTCATTTGAAGCATGCGAATGGAAAAAGGGTAGTAGTGTTCCGGCCTGAACAACCACATCTTACTGATTTGCAATTACTGGACCAGACGATTTCTTCTAAGATTTTTTGTCAGGTTGGATTTATTGCTACTGACGTCATAGTTCCTAAGCATCAAGTAGATGCAAATGAAATATTCAGTCGCGAAGATAATAGTGAGGATGAAATAGTCTCATTAACTATTAAAACATATACCGAATCCTTTGCAATGCGTTGGGAAGAGTATTTAGGTGTAGCTGCTAACGCAGAGAATATAAAACTTTTAAAGTCTTTACCTGAGGGTAAAATTTCACTTTTAATTTTCGAAAAAAATGAACCAATTGGAATGATTACGGTTTATCCGGATGAGGATTGCTGTGGTAACAAGCTTCTGCAAGTGGCATGGGTTTGGGTCTGTGAGCATATTTCAGATGAATCAAGGAAGACGGTTCATTTTCATATTGCGGAGTGGATTAAAAAGAAGAGTGAAGGGAATTTAATTCAAGCAGGAATTCATTTAAAAAATTTTAGGTCACAGATGTTTTTTTCTAAGCTTGGGTTTGAGCCAGCATGTATCCATTGTCGTGTGCCATGATGATTAAAGTCTTTATTTTCATTTTACTTTTTGTTTTTTTTGCGGGTTGTTTGTCAGAAAACAAGCATGAAAGTACTTGGAAGATGTTGGCACTTGGATTACCTACTCAAGTTGATCCATCCATAGCAGCTATAAACATGGGTTACTATGCTCTAAAGCAAACACACGTGCCCCTTTTTGATTTGGACGAGGATGGTCAATTTCGATCTAAAGTTCTTTCAAATTGGAACCGATCTAGCGACTCTCGCTATTACCGTTTTTGTGTGGACGGCACACGATTTTTTAATGATAAAAAACCATTTGATTTACAGTACTTGCACGAGTTTCTTGATCGCTTTCTCATGAGATCTAAAACTAGTGTTAAATTGAGTCGTGAAGATCAGTGCGTGATTGCGCATTTTGAGCAGCCAGAAAAAGATCTTTTGATTCAATTAAGCAAAATGGAAAATGCGCCAAGTGTTGTTACTGATAGAGTTAATATTGAGGATGGGTTAGGGCCTTTTAGTGTGCGTTCAATTACGAAGAGTGAAATCCATTTTATAAGAAAAATATTTGTTAAAGATGGATTCAATGAAATTCGGATGTTTAATTATTTGGGAAGCGCGGACACACATTTAAATGATAAGACAATTGTAGATTTTAACAGGGTATTCGTAGAAGAGTTACCTGATTGGGTAAAGAAGGATTACTCAGATTTTGGAGTTGCACTACTTCAAACGATTAATTTGTTGATAGATCATCAGGATCCGCAGGTAAGAAAAGCCGTTTATAATTGCGTCGATATTGAAAAGTTTAGAAAGGCGTTTATGCCTGGTAGGGATAGTTTTCAAGACGTTGCTACTTTATTGCCTGTCGGTATTGAGGGGGCAATGAAGGGCAAAGCGGAGCAGGATCGGTCTAGTGTGGGTTGTCAAAAACTTAAGAATAAAAAGATTACTTTCGTGAATTGGAAGGACGGGAATGCGGAGTCACTGAAGAAGTATTTCGAGCTCTTTCAAGAAAAATCAGGAATTCCAGTCTCTGTCTATAGTATTGCCTTAACAGAGTTTGCAAGTAAGATTGTACATGAACCGAGAGATTTTAATTTATCAATTGTTGCGCTCGACGCAGTGTCGCCTGATATCACAGCATTTTTCGGACCCCTTTTTGGCGACCCCATTTCAGTTTTGGGGCATGGATCAGCCGATGG
>CAIKYX010000152.1 GCA_903831745.1 Oligoflexia bacterium | reverse complement strand
GTCGCGATTCAAAGGTGTTGGCGGCAACGATTCATGAGTCAATGGCAAGTAAGGCAAAATTGGTCGAGCAGGATGAATTCGATCGAAAGGGAGTGCGCGAACTCTTGAACTTTGGTCATACTTTCGGGCATGCGCTCGAAGGGTTTACCCGCTATCGAAAGTATCGTCACGGAGAAGCGGTTCTCTGGGGAATGAAGTTTGCTGTAGCCTTGAGTTCGCTGAAAGAACTGTTAAGCAGTGAAGAGCGGATTCAAATCGAGGCAGTGATCAATCGCATTTCAATTCCGGCATTGCCCAAGGGCCTGACGATAGCCAAACTTTTGCCTTACCTGAAACAAGACAAGAAGAACGAGCGAGGCGAATTTCGATTTGTCTTGATCAATCGGATCGGAAGCGCCTTGACCCGACAGAAGGTTTCAGTGGATGAACTCGAATTGGCCTTTCAGCTGATGAAGGTGAGGGCACGATGAAAATTCTGATTCTTCATGGTCCTAATTTGAATCTTTTGGGTACCCGCGAGCCGGAAGTTTACGGAAAAACTACCTTGCAAGAGTTAAATCGCAAGATTCGTGAACATGCAAAAAAACTCGGGGCTACGATTCGCATCAAACAATCGAATCACGAAGGCGTTCTGATTGACGAGCTTCAGCGTGTGCGCAAGTGGGCGGACGGCGTGGTGTTTAATCCGGGCGCTTACACTCATTATTCTTACGCGCTTCGCGATGCAGTGGCCGCAATCGGTGTTCCCACAGTAGAAGTGCATCTCAGTGACATTCAAAAGCGTGAGGAGTTTAGAAAAATATCCGTAATCGCTCCGGTGTGTGTGGCTCAGATCTCAGGATTGGGCGTGAACTCTTATCTAAAGGGGCTCGAAAGGGTGGTAAAAAAATGAGCGGAAATACTTTTGGCAGTCTCTTTCGCGTAACGACCTTCGGTGAATCCCACGGTGAAATGGTGGGTGCGGTGATTGATGGTTGCCCGGCAGGGTTAGCGATCGATCTCGAACTTATCCAAAACGAAATGGATCGAAGGCGTCCGGGCCAGTCTAAAATTACCACCCAGCGGAATGAAGCTGATCGAGTGCAGGTACTTTCTGGTTTGTTCGAAGGAAAATCGACCGGTGCGCCGATTACCCTTGCGATTCGGAATCAGGATCAAAGATCTCAGGATTATGACTATATTGCCGACGCGTTTCGACCGTCGCATGCAGATTATACTTATGAACAAAAATACGGACGTCGCGATCATCGGGGTGGCGGGCGTTCTTCTGCACGCGAAACTGCGGCCCGGGTGTTGGCAGGTGGCGTAGCAAAGTGTTTTTTAGCGGCACAGGGAATCCTGGTTCGCGCGTTTGTATCTCAGGTCGGTGCTATTAGAATGGATTCGAATTTTAGAAAGTTTGATTTGAATCTTACCGATGAAAACATAGTTCGCTGTCCGGATTCTGGGGCCGCAGAAAAGATGATTTCCTTGATCGAAAAAGTTCAAGCCGATGGCGATACTGTGGGTGGGGTGGTAACCGGAGTGATCATGGGTTGCCCGGCCGGACTGGGCGAACCCGTTTTTGACAAATTTCATGCAGATCTGGGTAAGGCCATGCTCAGCATCAATGCAGTAAAAGGGTTTGAATATGGATCCGGATTTTCTGGAGTAGCGCTCAGAGGTTCTGAACACAATGACTTGTTCGAAAATGTGAACGGTAAGATTCAGACTGTTACGAACCACTCTGGAGGGGTTCAGGGTGGAATCACCAATGGAATGCCAATCGAGTTTCGTGTGGCGTTTAAGCCGGTAGCTACCCATTTAAAACAACAGACGAGTGTGAATCGCCAGGGAGAAAGTGTCGAAATCAAAGGACGCGGGCGGCACGACCCGTGCGTGGTGCCCAGAGCAGTTCCGATCGTCGAAGCAATGGCGGCAATGACCTTGATGGATCATGTATTAAGAAATCGGAGTTCGAAATATGAGTAATACCTGGAGTCCTGATTCTTGGAGAACCAAAGCAAAGAATCAAATGCCCGATTATCCGAACCCTGTGCTTCTCGAGGAAGTCGAACAAAAGCTGGCGCAGTATCCCCAGTTGATTTTTGCCGGTGAAGCAAGAAAACTCAAGCATAAGCTCGCAGCGGTTTCTCGAGGGCAGACATTTCTATTGCAAGGTGGAGATTGTGCCGAAAGTTTTAGTGATTTTAGAGTGAACACGATCCGCGATACGTTTCGGATTTTATTGCAAATGGCAGTGGTGCTTACTTTTGCCGAAAAACGCGAGGTGGTAAAAGTCGGGCGGGTCGCCGGTCAATTTGCCAAGCCCCGTTCAAACTGTGTTGAGACCAGAAATGGCGTTTCGCTTCCGACGTATCGAGGTGATATCGTAAACGGTCACGCGTTTCATCCTCAAGACCGTGTGCCCGATCCCGAGCGAATGATTCAAGCCTATTTGCAATCAGCATCGACGCTGAATCTACTTCGTGCCTATGCCCATGGTGGTTATGCGGATTTGAACCGGGTTCATGAGTGGAATCTTGATTTTGTACGTCGCAGTGCTGCCTCTTCACGTTACGAAGAAGTGGCGGGTCGTTTGAGTGAGGTTCTCTCTTTCATGTCTGCGATGGGAATCCGCGGTGACAGTACGCCTCAGATTAACGGCATTGAATTTTACACTTCGCACGAAGCATTGCTTTTGCCCTATGAGCAAGCGCTTACTCGTCGTGATGATGATGATCGAGGCACGGGCGAATGGTATGATGGCTCGGCCCATTTGGTTTGGATTGGTGATCGTACGCGTAATCTCGATGGAGCCCATGTCGAATTCGCCCGTGGCATTCAGAATCCGATTGGGCTGAAGTGTGGTCCATCGATGGATGCGGATGAACTCATTCGGCTGATTGATGTCTTAAATCCAACGAATGAAGCGGGGCGCTTGACCTTGATTACTCGCTTTGGTCACGAAAAGGTAGAAAAAGGACTGGCGCCGCTTTTGCGTAAGGTAAAGAGCGAGGCAAAGAACGTGGTTTGGTGCTGTGATCCGATGCACGGAAACACCGTGACCACGAGCAGTGGCCAGAAGACTCGTCCCTTCGATCATATTTTAAAAGAGGTTAAGAGTTTTCAGGAAGTACATCGGGCAGAGGGAACCTATGCCGGTGGAGTGCATCTCGAACTGACAGGACGGGACGTAATTGAATGCGTAGGTGGTGATCAGAAAATAACAGACGATCATTTGGTCAGCGAAATGTATCAGACCCTTTGCGACCCTCGTTTGAATGCATCTCAGGCGCTCGAGCTTGCTTTTCAGTTGTGTAGTCATCAAACAGTTTAGTTGATTGCCTTTGTAACGCTGTAGGGATATTCTCTAGGTATAACCAAATGTAGGGAGCAGTCATGGCAGCAAATATTCTTTTTATTGATAGCGATCACGCAAAAATTTTCACCCTGAATCCAGGCAAACTAGATACAGCCGAGATGAAGAAACATGATTTCAAACACCACACTTCTGATCAGAAAAATGAAGAGCACGAAAAACATTTTTTTCAAGAAGTGTCAGCAAAGATCAAGGATACTTCAGAGTTGTTGATCGTGGGCCCAGGAATGGCGAAAGCCCGTTTTAAGACTCATCTCGAAACCCATCATCATGATTTGGTTAAGAAGATTATTGGCGTTGAAACCATCGATCATCCGACAGATCCGCAAATTGTTGCAGTCGGAAAAAAGTTTTTTAAACTTTACGATTTGTTTCACTAAAGACTAAGTTCGAAAACCTGACTGCTTATTTGCTCTCTGAAATCTTTTTCAGGTTTTCGATACCCTTTTCGAATTCGCCAGCGATCATTTTTTCGCAGTCGATAAATACGTTCAACAGTTTGCCCATGAATCCACCGTCACCGCTCATGGCCCATGAAAAACGGGTTCCGTTCGCCTCTGGTTTCAGACGGTATTCGATGAGATTTACTGCCTTAAAGGGTTTGGTCATCGTGAGTCTGATGTCTACCGCCTGATTAGGCTCAAGTTTGAGCAATTCAAGCGTTCCGGCTCCCGCTTCACGATTGCCTTCAAAATCCATCGCAAACCCGGGTTTGCCTTCTTCGCCACGAAAACTCACTTTCATGTTCGGGTCCTTCTGAGCAAAAGGGTTCCATTTTTGGCCGTTTTTGAAACTCGAGACTAAAGCGAATACTGGTTCGACGGGAGCTTGAATGAATCCATTGCGCTCATAACGAAAACGGCTTTCGCGGGTGGATATGTAAGCAAGAAAAAGAACCAGTGTTGAAAGTGTGCCAATCAGTACGAGTTTCATCATTTCCTGAAGTTACCATGTCAAAATGGTCGCATTCAAGCTTTACTCGGTTGCAATAAGAATTTCGGTAATGAGTTTGTTCTCTGGAGTCGTGTCAGGATCATTCTTGTAGTTTTCGATATGAAAATTGTCGCTCATCTTGATCTTCTTTTTTTCGACCATTTCAAAAACAGTACCGCACGCTTCAGGCAGGTTTGCATAAGACCCAGTCATTACGAATTTTGAATATTTGCCGCCCGGAAACTGTTCGTACTTGAGTCCTTTGGGTAATTTCTTGGGTGGGGCTGAAATGCGAACACCGGCACGGTAAGTCATTTTAGGTTCGAATTTATACAGTGAATGAAACCCCGTAACCTTATTATGCTCGCGGATCTTCGGCACCAGCTTTTTGAGCTGCATCCAGCATTTTTGAGCGGTGTTTTGAAAAGGACCAATTTTTTCGATGTAGACGTAATGAATTTTTGGCCATTTTACTTTTTTCGGTGTTTTAGTGAGTTTCATATGGGTATCATTACAATCGAATTTACATGTTATTGCAATGCCATAAGCATTAGTGATTTTTCTTAAGCAAGCGAGGCACCCCAGCGGTTAGGGTCTCGACGATCTGGTGATGTAATGCTGAATAAAAGGGCTGGGCGTAATAGTTTAAATAAAGATCTGACTTCATCGGTTTATATTTTGAAATGACTTGCAGTTCCGGGTTCTGACGGATCAGGTGACGGGGCATGACGGCGCGTCCCCAACCCAAGCTGACTGCGTCTTTAATGAGGTAGATTTCATCCAGAAAGCTCCGCTGAACTCCTGAAATGTTCATCGCAGAGTGCCTGAAGAAGTCGAGGGTAAAAGTGTCTTTTACATCGTTGTCGAAATAGGCGTTTTTACGGTCGGGTTTGAGGTGCTTCGATTCGATCAATACGTATTCTTCCTGTCCTAAATGGGTCGAGACGACTTTTTCTAGAGCAATCGGACGATCAGTCAAGACAAAGTCAGTTTGCGAATGGCTGAGCATGCTCGGCAGCTCATGTAGCTTTCGGGTTCCAAACTCGATCGTAATGTCGGGGTTCATTCTGATTAACTCTCGAAACGCCGGCATGATGATCGATCGCATAATAGAAGAAAACCCAGAGATGCGAAGCACTCCGGACAAGCCACCTGTTTTTGGCTGAAGGTTTTGCAAGAATTCAGCTTCGAGATCTCGCCTCGAATGACACAGTCTGAGCAGTTTCTCGCCAGTGGGGGTCAGCCTTGCCTCGGTTGAGTGACGGACGAAAACGGAAGTTCCGATCGCCTCTTCGAGTTTCTTGATTCGTTGTGAAAGGGCGGATTGTGAAATTGAAAGTGCTTTTGCTGCGAGTGAAAAGTTTCCGGTTTGCGAGAGTTGAAAAAAGGCATCGAGTTGGTCTGAGTTCAATTTCATGGCCATAAGATAAACGAATAGGTACTTAAATTCTATTCATTTTATAGATTCTCCGAATTGTGCGAATCCTGAGCAAAGAAAGAAGGTTTCAATGAAAATTCTAATGTTATTGGGTCTACTCTTTGTTCAAAAACCGGCATTTGCCGAGACGTACCATTGTGAGTCGGAGCACCCTCGTGCTGATCCGGTGCCAGTCTTTTTAAGTCTTAAGCTCGAGGGTGGGGTTGCGACCGCGGATATTACAGTAGCAAATCAGGAAGCACGAGTGATCGGAGTCGCGACTCCATGGCACAATTCAGTTCCGAATCGTTGCGCCAGTCAGGCCGAAGGATATGATCTTGATTTCAAGCAATCCGAGATCAAAGCGCTGCACGTAGTGACCCGGCATTCCGGAAATGGCTGTTTTATGGATAGTTTCCTCTCGGTCAACGGGGTTTCAGGTGGGCAAGGAATCAACCTCATTTGTACTGCCGTAGGTGGTGAGAGTGCGCAAATGAATTGCCCTCCGGGTACCCGCAGTTGCTTGGGCGAATGCTGGGCAGGTTGTCCGCATCGCTGATCAGGTTTTGACTTCGATGAGTGCGTTTACCAGTTGATCAATGTCGACTGGCTTGGTGAGGTGCATTTGAAATCCTGCATCACGGGCGTTTTGGCGGTCTTTATCACTCGCTAGTGCCGAAAGCGCGATCGCCGGCACTGGCGTTTTGCCTTCCTCGAGTTTTCTAATTTTACGAAGAAGCGAATACCCATCTTCTTCGGGCATGGCAATGTCCAAGATCATTTTGTCTGGTGAAAAACATTCCAAAACCCGAATGGCGTCTGCTGCGGATTGGGCCGCTCGGACCACGGCACCGGTTTGATTCAATACATCCACGATCGATTCGCGGGCTTCTTCATCGTCTTCGACCAGAAGGATTTGAACACCCTTTAAGAGGTCTTGTAATTTTTCAAACTGCTTACCTCTCGAAACAGGAGTTCCGGAGAAAGCGTTGCTGATCTGAGCTTGCACGTTTGTTCCAGTTGTTTTTATGAGCGGTATCATCAGGGTAAAGGTCGATCCTTTGTCGATGCCAGCGCTTTCGGCCTTTACTGTTCCGCCATGCGCCTCGACCATGTGATGAACGATGGCAAGCCCCAGGCCCAATCCGCCGTGACTTCGGGTAATGGTGTCCTGGGCTTGGGTAAATCGTCTAAAAACATTTGGCAGAAAATCGGCCGCGATTCCGGCGCCGGTATCGACGACCTGAATTTTGGCGAAGCCATTTTCAGACTTTAGACCGATTTCAATTCTTCCCTCAGCGGGGGTGAATTTAATGGCGTTGGTGAGCAAGTTCCAGATTACTTGTTGCAGTCGGGTGGTGTCGCCCAGGACTTCTCCGACTTTCGTGTCGAGGTTGGGTTTTATTACTATTTGTTTGCTCTCTGCGAAAGCACTTACCGTTTCGATCGCGTTTAGAATGATGCTGCTTAGGTAAACGGGAGTAAGTTTAAGCTTCAGGTTTCCGGTTACAATACGCGATACATCGAGCAAGTCTTCGATCAGTTGTGATTGAGTGTGAGCCGCCTTTTGAATCGAGATGCTGGCTTTCTGTATTTTTTCTTCGGTCAATGATCCACGCTGCAGAAGTTGGGCCTGCAGTATCAAAGAAGTCAATGGGGTTCGAAGTTCGTGCGAGAGTGTGGCAAGGAACATGTCTTTTGCCTGACTCGCATTTTGCGCTTGCTCGAGGAGCTTCTTTTTTTCGATTTCTATGTTCTTTCGCAAAGTGATGTCTTCGATTGCAAGCAGTACGGTTGTCGTTCCATTTCTCGATAGAATGGGGCGTGCCGATAAAGAGAGAGTTTTTGGAACCTGCCGGATTTTGCTCGAAATTTCGATATTCTTAAAAGAGGTTTTTTGCTCGAAGACGGACTTCAAAAGCTCTTTGAGGGACTCTTTGTTCTGACTGTTGGGATTCAGATCGAAGATATTTCTTCCTTCTGTATTCAGTTTCGAATAGCCATAACTGTCATAAAATGATTGGTTGGCGGAGAGGATGGTCAAGTTCTCGTTAAGTACCAAAAGGGGAGTCTGAATGGCCTCGACGACGTCCGCCGAGTAATCGCGAATCCACTCTGCATCGATGAGCGCGCGTTTTAGTCCATCGATATTGGTCAAAGATAAAACGGCACCATCAATCTTGTTGTCGATGGTCTTGTACGGCCGGATTTGAACCCGCTGCCAGGCGCCCTGCTGGTCTAGCACTTCAGATTCATGGGTGTTCGCAGTTTCGATGACCTCTTGAATTTGTTGTTCGAGATTTTCTATCTTGATATTCAACTTGATATCGTCGATCTGTCTTCCGATATCCGAAGGCAGTAGGTTCATGATCTTTCTCGCCTTAGGGGTAAAACGCCTGATTCGACGATGAAGATCGAGAATGACTATCGGAATTTCGGCGCTGTTTAACAGATTCATCAAGTCGTCATTGATTTGAACGGTTTCTAGGTTTCTGTTCTGCAGCTCGTCGTTTACCGTCGTTAGTTCTTCGTTGGTTGATTGCAGTTCTTCTTTGGCGGTCTCGAGTTCCTCGTTCATGCTTTGCAATTCTTCATTGCCGGAAACAAATTCTTCATTCAATGAATTCAGGTCATCATTAGTTTTTTGATGTTCTTCGTTCAACGCCTGCAGATATTCCTGGGTCGAACGCAATTCGTGTTCGAGTTTTGCCGATCGCTGGGCTGCATTTTCTGATTTAGCTTTTACTTTTTTATTGGATGCTTTTTTGGGAAGGTGAACTTCCTCAAAGAGAACCAAAAAGAGGGGCTCTTTAGAGCCGGGTAGCTTGGTAATCGGAATGACCACAAGGTTGCACATTTTCTTCGTGGAGTTTTGTTTGAATTCGAGGCCATCTTTGTGGATGACTGTCATTGATTTCTTTGCCTGAGCGAGCGCGACTTTCAGTGAAGTAAAGAGTCCTTCGCGAACCATTTTGAAGAGATTCAGTTGGGGCTGCCCTGGAGGAGGCTGAAGAAAAGTACTGGTTTGACCCCGGTATTGAATGACGTCCATTTGTTCATTGACGAGAACTCCGGCAGGCGAGTATCTGGCAAGGAGTAAGGAATCAATTTGTTTTCCGATATCCACAATGGGCCGTGCAGGTTCGGTCACGGAAGCGCTGGGGGAAGGTTTATCTGTGGAGGTGTTTTGCAGCGTGACGAACTTTAAGTGACTGGTCACCGCTTCTCTCGAAAATATCTTGTTCTTCTTGTCGAGAGTTGCAAATAAATGCTGTTGTGCCGAGATTCTCTCGGTGCGGCCTAACAACAGAAAACCGGGTTGATTCAGACAATAATGAAAAGTCGAGATGATCCTTCTCTGCAGTAATGGTTCAAAATAGATCAGGACGTTTCTGCAGGTAACGAGGTCGAGTTTCGAGAAAGGCGGGTCTCGCGCCAGATCGTGCCTGACAAAAACGCAGAGATCGCGAACCAATTTGTTGATCCTATAGCCGCCATCGACTTTGATGAAAAATTTCTTGATCCGTTCTGGCAGCATTTCATGCATGGCTTCGTAGTTGTAGAAGCCGTTTCTTGCTTTTTGAATCATGTGCTCGCTGACATCTGATCCGAAGACTTGAATCGAGTATCTCGTTGCATTTTCGCCCAGGAGTTCGAGAAGAAGTATGGCCAGGGAGTAAACTTCCTCTCCCGACGCGCATCCAGTGACCCAAACTCGAATGGGGGCGCCGATTGCTTTGTGTTTGATGATTTCAGGTAGGATCGTGTTCTGAACTTCTTTAAAGACATCCGGATCCCTAAAGAAGGAAGTGACATGAATCAAGACATCCGAAGCGAGTGCCTTGATTTCGTCAGGATTGGTTTGTAGGTATTTGATGTAATCCTTAAGTGAATCGGTTTTTAAGAGGGCCAAACGTCTGGCTAAGCGACGCTTGATCGTCGGAATTTTATACTCGCTGTAATCAACCCCGGTTGAAGCCCGAAGGAGTACAAAAAGCTTTTCGAGATTCTGATCATCGCTTGCTTCGAAGAGGGGCTCAGAGAGTTCACTGGTAATAAACGGGTGATGGGCCAGTCGGACCAGTTCTTTCGCCAATTTCAAAACTGGAAGACAAAAATCAACGACTTCGGCGTTTACTGCACTTTGTGGCATGCCATTGAATTTTGCAGACTTTGGATCCTGCGCCAGGGTGACGCCATTTTCGGCTTTGATTGCTCGAAGTCCTTCGGTTCCGTCGGTAGCGGTGCCGGAGAGAACCACTCCAATCGCGCGATTTCCGCAATCGGCAGCGAGGGAGCGAAAAAAATAGTCAATCGACATGTGGGGTCTGGGGTTATTGCCACGTGGTGAAAGTTGAAAGCGCCCCTTGAGTAGTGCAACATCGAAATTCGGAGGAATCACAAAAACCGAATTCGGAGTTACTTTCATACCCTCTCTGATTTCGAGAACCGGCATTTTTGTGGTTCGAGTCAGTGCTTCCGTGAGCAGGCTCGGGTGAGTGGGATCTAAGTGTTGAATGAGCACGAACGCCATGCCCGTATCAATGGGTAACTCTTTTAAAAGTTGGGTAAAGGTTTCGAGTCCGCCTGCAGACGCTCCAATTCCAACCGTGGGAAACGAACAAGCATCAATTATTTTTGGTTTAGGTTGAGCGGGTTTGATTTTCTTTTTTTTTGCCAAGCGCCAGTTCCTTCGTTGAGTACTTCAGATCGTCGTACGCGTCGGCTGACTAGGTCATTTCAACACTTACCCATTCTCTGAGAGTACGCCTGACCCCCTGCGTGTCAATTGGTATTGCCGATATTCAGAAAAAATGACGTAAATTGGGCTTGATTACTTTACCCATCGCATTTTTAGGCAATTCATTCTGTGAGTTCCAGCGTGTGGGGACCTTATAGTGGGCAATTCTTGTTTTTAACCATTCTTTAACTTCGAGGTATTGAGTAGATTCATGATGGATTTTGGCTTTTTGATCTTTCCATACGCAAACGGCCGCAACTTTTTCGCCCCATTCCTGATCCGGTATTCCGAGGATGGCAACTTCGAGTAAGTCATCCCTTTCTAGCAGGACGCTTTCTATTTCTAAGGCCGATATTTTGTATCCACCGCTTTTGATAATGTCCTGTGAGGTTCGGCCCAAGATATAATAGTAACCATCACTGTCGACGCGCGCCTGATCCCCAGTCATAAACCAGCCATCGAGAGTAAACGAAGATTCGGTGACATCGGGTCTCTTCCAGTATTCACGAAAAACATTTGGCCCTTTGATCTGAATTTCATCAGCCACCAAGCGCACTTCGACTCCGGGCAATGGCTTGCCGACAGATTTAGGTCGTCGATCGCCTTGATAAGGATTCGAAATAGCCATTCCGATTTCAGTCATTCCATATCGCTCAAGGAGTGAATGGGTGGTAATCGTTTTCCACTTTTCAAAAAGTGGAAGCGGCAAGGCTGCCGAGCCCGAAACCATGAGTCGAAGCCGTGCGGCTTGCTCGGACCATTTTTTTTGAACGGCAGGCGGCTGTTGGTCCCAGTGTTGAGCGAGTTTCGAATAGATGGTCGGAACCGACATAAAGACGGTAATTTCGCCGCTCGAAAATCGCTCCCAGATTTGTTGTGCATCGAATTTCGGATAAAGCTCGCAACACGCGCCTGACGCAAGCGAGCAAAGCAGGAGATTGAGTACTCCATGTAAGTGATGAAGGGGCAGGGTATTGATCGCCCGATCGGTCGACTGCCATCCCCATTCCTTGCAAAGGGTGCGCATTTGAAATTCGAGGTTACCGAATGTGATGATGACCCCTTTAGGGCGTGAAGTCGTGCCGCTGGTGTACAACATGAGTGCAGCCTGGCCTTCGTCTGGTCGGAGATAGGTCAGAGCGGTGTGGGTGGGCTCGGCTCTTTCGATGATGAGCAACTGAATTTTAGTATCCCGTGTGAGCTCCTTTGCTTGATCGAGACAGTCTTGATGAACCAAGAGCAAATTCAGGTTTGAGTTTTCGATAATGTATTTTAATTCTGCGATCGGGTGCAGCGGTTGAAGTGGAACCGCGATCATGCCTTTTTTAAAAACCGCACAGAGTGCCGCCGCGTATTCTAGGCTTGAGGGTGCAAGAATGCCGATGCACTGTTCTGTCGATTGGGTTTCATGATGAATCTGATTTGAAAGCGCTTCGGACCAGCGGTCGAGCTCATGAAATGATAGTTTTTGGTGAGACGCGATCAGCGCCGTATTGTCTTTGTACTTCTGAAAGGCGCTAAATATAGGAAATTGAATTTGTGGCATGCTGATTAAGGTGGAGGTGACGGCGCAGAATGAGTAGTTTCACTAACTTACTCCCTCTTTTGTCCTATTGTAGGACAAGCAGTTGCGTTAAAGCAAGCGGTTTTGCCAGAGAAAATAGGGAACTCGCGAAATGTTGTGAAATGTCGATTTCTTTTTTGAGTGGCGCTCATGCTGGGTTTCTCGCCGCTACGGCGTTTGGCTTATTTTACATCCGCGCTTTATCAGATGATTGAGATCGCATTCCCCGTTGAAGTAAGAATGACAGCCCCGTAAAGTTTTAAATTTTTCGAATATCCATGTAATGGATTTGGCGTCATTTGGTGTTGTTCGTTTTCTGGGTGATGAACCTGAAATGCAAATGTGTTGGCTGCCGCTTATTGCATCAGAGAAGGCCCTTTCGAAATCCCGGCAGTCCTCAATTTTCCAAGGACGGCGTGCGATATATTCATGATGCTCGTTCTTGTCTTTTGTGCTCAGTACAATGAGCCCCATCTTTCCTTCGTTTACATCAGCGGCGCCGTTGCTATCGCACGAAAATGTTACTGCTTTGGATTCAAAACAGTGCCAGTATTGAGAGTCGGATTCGAGAGAAAAGGGGCGGGGTTCTGTGTCGCAGGTATTGGCTGCAAGGTCTGTTTCATTGAGGATTCCAAAGTCTTTACCAATTAGGCTATAGGGATATTTCATTTTTGCAGCACCCAATGCATGAATTGCGATAAGTAAAACTCCAACGACATAGATTGTTACTTTTTGCATTTTTTAAGAGCCTCATATTTTTCTCTGAATCTACCCATCAATTCTTTTGCTCGCTCAGGGGTGACTGTAGAGGTGCCCTTGTAAGCCGCAACTGCATCTTCCCAAGAGGCTTCATGATTGAGATTTTTTGAAGCCCAAGCTTTTTTTCGAAAAAGCCATCTGATACCTGCGCAAATATTAATGCTAGGATCGTTCAGATCTTCGCGAGTTGCAGTGATGTAGTGATCTTTGATTTCTCCTGTAGGATCGTCCAGGATCTTTCGTGTGGCATTTGTAATTTGCATGAGGCCACGGGCACTATTCTGTTTTTTCTTGTCTGCGAGAAGGCTCGGAAGAAAACGAGATTCAGTTGCGATCAGCGCTTTGACCATATTGGGGTCCAGGGGTTCGACGGGTTTGAGGATGTCATTCCAGTATTGAGTCCACCCGGCGATCACATCATCATATTTACCGCCATTCGCGAACCCTAAGGCAAGGGAACAGGGCAGGTTCTTTAGGTCCGAGAAATGCTGATTCGATATTTCTTTAATTTCATCCGGGTAAAGCTGGTCTTTGCCGGAAGGGGTGTGTGCGCAGTGTTCATGGCGAGTGGTGATTTCTCCTGATGGGTGAGTTTTGCTGGGTGGTATGTGCAGTGGATGCGTTTTCACCCAATGCTCGCCGTAAGGACAAACTCTCCACGGATGAACGTCGGGTTTCTTCGGAGGAGGTTTTTTAATGGGCTTTATTTTTTTGGATTTAAGACGGCTCATTACGCTCGACAGTAGAAAAGACGATGAATTAAATCAACGCAATTTTAGGACGAATTTGAAAAGGAGGCGATGTTCGAAAGTCGAACCCCATATCAGAGGTTTAGGACGGGAGTTAGGATCAATTCGCTCAATCCAGCAGTCTTCTATTTTCAAAAACATCAAGCATAACGCCATAATGAAAAATCATTAGAAAAGCGGCCAACGTAAAAACTGCAGGGAAAACAAAAAGAATGATCAAAATGACGGAAACTGTTTTTGCAAATATTTGCCCAATTGAGGTCATGGCAAAAGTAAGCAGTCCGGTGACCCCTATTTGACATCCAAAAATAGCAAGTACTATAAACGCAATTAATAAATAGCTCGTTATGAGGGGGCATATTTTATTTAATGTGATACGAAAGCCATTCTGAATTGCGGCGAGCGAATTCATTTTCTTCACTGAGAGTAGAGCCAATGCAAAAAAAAGAGCGACATGACAGAACCACGCTCCTGGAATTAAGATAAAACCCATGCATAGGAAGCCAGGCTTTTCGACGGCCAACGTAAGCAGTTTCTGATCAGGCTGCCAGAGCAAAGGAATGAGAAACGTGATCGAGGCATGGATGATAACCCATAGAACTCCAATCGGAACTATGTGTTTTAGGATCGAAGTATCAAGTGCTCGTAAATTTTTTGTAGGTTCATTTTTTTTGAGTCGCCCAAAAGAAAGAAAAATAAGAAAGGATGAAAGGAGTAACGAACGCTCTGAGTAGGTCGCCAATAAATGGTGTAAAATAGATCGACGAAAGAATCACTCCTGTAATTAAGTTTAAGGCGAGAGTTTTTTTTAATGTTCTTTCAAAAACTGAGCTGCCTGAAATACTCATTCTATACTTTTAAACTTGAGAAGATTTTTCATCGCTTATCCTTAATCTTGTAAATGGTCGATCGACCGCCACCGACTCGCTCCAAAATATTTGCTTCAACTAATCGATTTAGGTCAGCAACAGCCTGAGTTCTTGCGAGTCCCATTAAGTCTGCATATTCAGAAGCTCGAAGTTTGAGATGTCGACGAAAAACCGATTCGGCTTTTTTGAAACGGTCATCAAAAGTAGGCGGATTGGCAGAGGGCGCACTCGGTTTAATTCCTGAAACACGTGTGAGGGCTTCTTCGTAAGTGGATAGTAAGCATTTCAACCAATAGGTGACCCAAGCTCGAATGTCCTGACCTTGAGGGATGTCGTAATAGTTAGGTGCTTGAAGTGAGCGGAGTGCTCGATAATATGCCGCGCGATCTTTTTCATGTTGTTTTTCGAGAGCCGCGAATCGTTCGACGTCGTAACCACCAGAAAGAAGAATTCCATTCGTGAGTAGCCGTGCGATCCGACCATTCCCATTCATAAAAGGATGAATGGTCACTAATTGAAAATGAAATTGAGCCGCCATAAGAAGTGGGCTTGTGTTGAGTGTGCGTTGTTGTCTTAACCAAGTAAGCAGGCCCTTCATGAGAGCGGGAACGTCCTTAGCATCTGCTGCCATGTAAACGACCGCGCCAGTTTTTGAATCTTGAATTACACACTGAGCATCGCGGTAGTGGCCTCGAAGTTTTCCTTTGACGATTCCATTCAGTAATTCTTTATGATGGGAAAGTATCCAATCATCATTGAATGGCTTATTTTTTGATGCCCATTCACGGGCGATTTTTCGCGCACGAGAATAGTTCAACACCTCACGAAGGTCGTGATTTGGAGATTTTGGTTCCTTTGATTTTAATGCTTTTGTCACCTGATCTCGTGAGAGGTGATTGCCTTCGATTTTTGTCGAAAAGTGGACAGCATCAATCGTGGCGATGGTTTCGATTTCTTGCTGATCTTGGAGTGTGTGTTGATGGGCTGAAAGCTCACCCTGTTTTCGGGAAATAGCCTCCAAGAGTTGGAGGACTTCAGAGTCGATACTAATTGTAGCTGGTATAAACTCGATGGCCATATTTCGAGTTTACCATTCTTTCGCTAATCTTTCACTATTCTTTCGGTGTGGAGGTGACGGTCAGATTCGAACTGACGAGTCCTTGCGGAGCTGGTTTTGCAAACCAGTGCATTCAACCACTTTGCTACGTCACCTTAATAAGACTGAATGTTCTCTAGTGTTATCAACCGCTTCCTCGGTTGTCAAACGGCTTAAAGCAGGGGCGATTTGGGCGAGTTTTAGCGTCAAATTAATTTCTACTGACCTGAGAATGACTCTTCAGTCAAAATAGTTGTAGGCGCAACCGAGGTTGGCCTTACACTAGGAGACCCCTCATGCGGCTAGGATGGCTGTTGGTTGCGCTACTCATCATTTCAAAGTTTATAGCTCTGATGCCCGAGGCTCATGCGATTCCGGCGCATTCGTCACAGTTGGCGAACGAAATCAAAGTTACTTCTGATACCATACGGGTAAAACTCTCTGATCTGGGTCGGGTTCTCACCATTAAGGGCACCGACCTCTCGCTTTCGCTCGCACAAAAGCCCGAGCTAGGCAGCGTGCAGGCAGATCGATGGGTGGTCGATTGTAATCGAAATTTGATTTATCAACCAGAAACAGGCAAATCGCGTGCAATTCCGAGAACCGGAGTATTGATTGAAAGTCTCTCTGGAATTCTTTCCGTCAATCAACGTCGCTTTCGCGATCAACTAGTGGTGTATCCCAAATCAGACCTCAATCCTTCGTGCATGGTGGTCAATCACTTACCAATCGAAAAATATCTCGAGTCGGTCGTAAACGGTGAGTTTAATTCAAAGTGGGCCGAAACTGCGGTCGAAGCTCAAATCATCGCGGCTCGAACTTATGCGGTTTATCAAATGAAGGAAGTTCGAAGACGATCGGTTTCGGTTTTTGATGTCGAGTCGACCCAGAAGGACCAGGTTTATCTGGGTATGGATCGCGCTGATTCGAAAGCTGCCCAATTGGTAGAACGCACCAAGGGAATGGTCATGGTGTCGAGCGACAAGAAACCGATTAAAGCCTTTTATCATGCATCGTGTGGCGGCCAAACCATTTTACCCGAGCAGGTCTGGGGCGGACACTTCGCGGGCTTTCATCATGCGGTCACTTGTCCGTTTTGCCACGGATCGCCGTCGTTTCAATGGCAACACAGCCTGAGTCTTTCGCAAATCGAACAGAAAATACGAAGTGGAATTCAAAAAGATGCATCGAATCGAGGCTTTTGGCCTGATCGGTTTTTGAAATCGCCTAGGAGTTGGACGCTATCGGGTGTGACCGCCACCGAGAGTGAAGATCATCGCGCACAGGATTTGGTTTTTGCATTTACTTCAAAAACGGGCCAGGCCCTGAATGTGGCGATGAATGCGTACCAGGCGAGAAACTGGCTAGATCCTGCAAAAATCAAAAGTACATGGTTCTCATTGATCCAAAAAGGCCGATCGATTCTGTTTTCGGGCAAGGGTTCGGGGCATGGAGTCGGAATGTGCCAGTGGGGCGCCAAGCGCATGGGTGAAAAGGGATATACCCGCGAGCAGATTCTTTCTTATTACTATCCGGGTATCAAAATCGCGAAGGCGTTTTAACTTAGTATAAGGCACAAGCATTGCGGCTTTGCCGCATGCGACGTGCTGAAATGCCAAAGGATAAGGCTGCGACGAAGTGGCTATGCCACTCGTAAGCAGCTGGAATTAAGTATAAGGCACAAGCATTGCGGCTATGCCACTCGTAAGCAGCTGGAGTGAAGGATAAGGCACAAGTATTTCGGCTTTGCTGGCTCGGTATTTTTAGTTAGAGTCAGTACATGATTCAACTACTGGCGCTATTTCTGGTGGGCCATGCCCAAGCAGAACAGAATATACCCGATTTTAACATTCAGACCCTGCATCAGGGGCATCATTGGACGGTGTTGGTGACGCCACCCGAGAAGCATCACTTTAATCTCGAGGCCCCGACTAAATTCGAGATCAATCATCAACCTGCAATCGTTAAAACGAAAACGGCAAATCAATTGGATTTGCGGGCGACCGATGTAAAAGCTCACGAGAATGATTTGGTTTCTATCAGTGTGTTTCTCTGTGATGAAGCAAAAACCTACTGTGTAAAGAAAGTGAAGGAAACCGTCCTTTCTGCCAAAGAAGCGCACGCAGAAAAAAATCAGGTTGCCGTGCCGCACGAAGAATCAGCGCCGCCTGTGACTCAGGCTGCGGCTGTAATCTCACACGGAAAAAAAGATCATCACGGTTTTTGGGATAACAATCTCGAACAAGCCGTCAAGCAAGCGAAAGCCGAACATAAGCCCCTGATGATTGATTTTTACGGCATCTGGTGTCCACCTTGCAATCTTCTGAATGAAACGGTTTTTCCGAAAGCCAAGTTTCAAGGTCTTGCCAAGAATTTTGTTTTGCTAAAGATCGATGTCGACGTCGAGCAAAATTTAGCATTTCGCGATTTCTTTAAAGTCGGTGGATATCCCACGCTTGTTTTCGCAAAAACCAGTGAAGAACCGAAATTTGGCTTAAGCGAAATCGATCGAGTGGTGGGATATCTGTCGCTCGATTCGTTGGCAAACAAAATGGAAGAAGTGTTTGCCAATCGCAATGACACGCTCGAAGATCGCCTGGCCAAAGATAAAGCGCATTATGCCGAGACGTTAAAGAAGCTGATTCAAAACCGCTTTGCGCAAAATGATAGTGCTGGTGCAGGTGTATTCGCCGACGAAGCAATTCGGATGTTTCCAAACGATACGTATTTCATGCAATCTAAACTTGGTTCGCAAGTGGACGATCACCCCGAAATTCTAAAAACGGCAGAAGCGAACGCTGTGCTTAAGACCATTTGGCAGGACCGTAAAAACCTTTCGGTCGAAACTCTGGTGGGTGCGCAAGACATGGTCATTTCGAATACCGATCAAGCGAGTAGCGAGCAGTTGCAATGGGCTGCGGACGAATTGAATGCTCTCGAAGGCCTAATTAATCCTAAGACTCAGGCCATACCCGGAAGTTGGGTCACCACTGCCGACATCGCTTCGATGCGTGTCGATCTTGCGGACGCCAAAAAAGACGAAAAAGGCCTTAAGGCTGCTCGCGAAAATGCAATTAAATCGTATCAGGATCTGATTCAGTTTTATCACGATCCAGATTCGCGCGGACTACACCTCGAGCTCGGCTATTATCTTTGGGCAAATGGGCATTTCGAAGAGGCTAAAAAGCTATACGATCGTTTTGTCGCAAAATATCCTAAGGAATTTACCTTTTATCATGCGCGATCACGGATGTACCTCGAACAAAAAAATCTGGTTGAGGCCCGCAAGGATGCCGAGCAGGCGTACGTCTATGCCTATGGCGACAATAAACTTAGGGTCATGAATCGCTTAGCGCAGGTGATGAAAGCCCAAGAGCAATTGCCGCAGGCAAAAGTTCGTGCGCAGGAACTGATCGCAAGTTACGATGCTGCAAGGACCGACCGTCGGATCACGCGCCTGATTAAAGCGATTCAAAAAACCCTGGATGAAACGAGTAAGAAATGATTCACGATATTTTACATTGGATAAAGTCACTTCACGATCCCGAAACTTTTTCGATGTGGCTATCGACGGGGGGCCTGTTCGCAGTTGCGGGCATTATCTTTGCCGAGACAGGCTTGCTGCTCGGTTTTTTTCTTCCGGGAGACTCGTTGCTGATTACTACCGGGGTTTTGTGTAATCCTGCAAATCCGCATTATATTCAGGGATTGTCGATCGTACTGTTTCATGTGGTGCTGACGGTTTGTGCGATTGTCGGCGATCAACTGGGGTATTTTCTAGGCTTGAAGACCGGTGAATCGGTTTACAAACGGCCAGATGGACGCTTCTTCAAAAAGAAATACCTCGATCAGGCTCATGCGTTCTATGGTCGCTATGGTCGGATGGCGATTATCGCCTGCCGCTTTATTCCGATCATGCGTACCTTTGTTCCGTTCGTTGCAGGTGCTGCAGAAATGCCGTATCGCCAGTACCTGATGTGGGACATTATCGGAGGCACGCTTTGGATTAACTCACTCTTGGCGGTGGGGTACTACCTCGGTCAAACCGAGCTTGCCAATCGATTGGACAAGGTGATTGTCATCGTTATTTTCGTTTCAGTGCTTCCGATGGTCATCGGAGCGCTTAAGGCCTGGATGGGTAAACAAACTAAGAAGGAAGTAGTATGAATACGCTTTATGACATTCAAGTAAAGAACATCAAGAATCAAGACGTTTCACTTTCGAATTACAAGGGTAAGGTGCTTCTCATCGTTAATACCGCAAGCGAATGTGGTTTTACCGAGCAATACGAAGGTTTGGAGAAAATGTACGAAAAATACAAGGAGCAAGGATTAGAAGTACTCGGCTTTCCGTGCAATCAATTTGGCGGTCAAGAGCCCGGCACGAACGATGAGATCGCTGCTTTTTGTACCGGCACTTTCGGAATCAAGTTTCCGATTTTTGCCAAAGTCGAAGTCAATGGCACCAATGCCAGTCCGCTGTTCGCACACTTGAAAAAGGCCGCACCCGGTATTCTTGGAACCGAAGCCATTAAATGGAACTTCACCAAGTTTCTCGTCGGTAAAGACGGAACCGTACTGAAGCGCTACGCGCCGACCGACAAGCCTGAAAAGATTGCCGAAGAGATCGAAACGTACTTGAAGTGATTTCTACTATAATAGTGTAATAAAAAAGTGTTGAGAATTTCTCGCCACTCGATTAGGATCGTTTCTTTACTGGAAGAGGAGCGCTTCAGTAGACCCGGTTTCGAGGCACGAAAGGCCTGAGACAAACCGGCGAGGCTAGAAGCGCCGAAGACGATTGAACTTTTCGTGTTCATGAGGTTTGAATTCCTGGGTTAAATCCCGGTGTTTGTCACATTAAATGTGGAGTGCTTCTGGATGAGTAAATCGCGCGAACTTAGATTCGTTCTTTCCTGCTTTTCCTGCCCCATTTTTTTCTCTCCCAGAAACCAAGCGCTTTGGATCCGGGCAGGCAGAAATCGCAGTGAAAAAGTTCCTTCAACAACAAATTTCGAAATTAGCCATCCGAGCAATCGCGCTCAGTGTGCTTTTCTCTGCCTACGCTGCATTTGCCGAGGTTCCACTCGTTGGCTTTAATCTTCAGAAAGAAGGTCACGAAGTCAGTGGTCAAATTGCCGCACTCGAAGGCATCACTGATATTCAGGAGTTCATTGCCGGATTCAGTGCGGACATTAAAAAAGAGCGCGCGAAAAATCCGAAGGTTCAAGTGGCCATTCAGTGGGTCGATGTGGTCGAAAAGTCTGCCGATCGGGGGTTGGCTGCGATCGACGACAATGTCGAAGAAATGGCGAATGCGATCGCCCTTCGAAACGAACGAGTCGAAGTGCATGGCCATCATATTCAGTTACCGCATTTGCTCGAAAGTACTGAGGGGCTTACTCCTTCCCAACAGCGCTATGTGCGAAATACGAATCTAACCGCATTTGTGATCAAGGTAGGTGTCGTGGGCGGAGTCGAATGCGTGCTTTTGTTTCTCACGCATCACGCGCCAATGTGGGTTCCGGTGCTATCAGGTATCCTGACCTGCACGTGGATGATTTATAATTATTTTCATACGGATGAGATCAATAATTTGATCAACCATATGAAATTCAAATCTCTGAGTGACCCAGAAGCAAAAGCCTTAGAGGCGGAATTCGAGGCGATGAGTCCTTCGCAAAGAATTGTCAGGCTTCCGGTAAAGTTTTTTATGTCATTTCTTTATGAAGTGGTCTGGCAAGGAACCTTGCAGGCTGCGATCGCAACACTCGATTGGATTGCGGGCAATGGGTTTAATGTAGACGCCGTCGAGTCCGGAACTTCCATTTTGTGGGGAACCGGTGGTGAGCTTCCCTTCGATCGTGGGCAGGACGCCTATCAACTGACTCGAGCCGGACATGTTCCGTTGCCCGTGAGAAAAGCGAATATGCGAATGATCGGAGCCATTTCATCTCTGATGGGGGTTCCCGGTGTACTTGCGAGGTCGAGTCACAATATCTACGGAACCTGGAGTCTTGGAACCATGATCATTACCGGTTCGGCATTTTACGTTTACATGCGCTATACCGATCAGATTCACAATATGGTTCTGCCTGTCATTTCGGGAGCCGGTGCTCGCATGCGCGATTTCATGCGCGGAGTTTCGAAGTTTCTGGATAAGGCCCAAGCCGCGACTTGCAATGCCTTGGCCACGGTTCAAGACAAGTATCCGTGGTGATTATTTTCCTGGAAACACATACTCATCCGGCAATTCGCCTGGATCTACCGGAACTGAATTCGGCGCGGCGGTCGGTGCGGGAGTCGATTTGGGCTCGGGTGGCGGAGTTTCGATCGGCACCACGACCGGAACAGGCGTTGGAGTCGGAGTGGGTTTAGGCGTATCAGTCGGAGTCGGACTCGGGTTCAATAAATTTCTAAAAAATTCAGAAGGATTGTCACTCGAATAATATTCATATTTCGGTGCTTGTTTGTTGGTCGTCTGTGCTTGGCAGATCGACAAATACGCGATGAGAGCCATCCTCAGCATGGTTTAATGATACCTGACGCTTCATTGAATATGCAATCAACTCGTTAGTTAAAGCTTGCCCTAGATGAGAGTGTCATGCGCTTCAGAATCGATTGGCGTCGGATAGTCGACATTAAAATGCAATCCGCGGCTTTCTTTTCTACGAAGCGCGCACTCGACAATGAGTTCTGCCACCGAAAGAAGATTTCTTAACTCGATTAAATCGCGCGAGACCTTGAATTTCCAGTAATCGGCGTTCACTTCGTGGCGAATGAGCGCTAGGCGTTCGCGTGCGCGTCTCAGTCTTCGATCCGATCGCACGATGCCTACGTAGTTCCACATCAGGGTGCGAATCTCGCGCCAAGTGGCCGCGATATCGATTTGTTCTTCCATGTCGACGGCACGACCCAGATCCCAGGTCGGAAGGTTTTTTGCTTTTGGCATCGGAGCTTTTACCAAGCGTTCGCGCGCGTAATCGGCAGCGCGCTTGGCAAATACCACACCTTCAAGGAGTGAGTTTGAAGCCAGGCGATTTGCACCATGAAGGCCGGTGCAAGCAGCCTCGCCAATCGCAAGCAATCCTGTCACAGAAGTTTTTGCATTTTCATCGACCGAAATTCCGCCACACATGTAATGTGCAGCCGGAACAACCGGAATCATGTCTTTGGGGGCGTTAATGCCGAATTTCAGGCACATCGAATGAACTTGCGGAAATTTGGTTTTAAACTCATCGACGGCAATATTCGATACATCGAGCCACACATGCGCATCACCCGTGCGTTTGAGTTCCATGTCAATTGCCTGTGAAACCACGTAGCGAGGTGCAAGTGAGCCTAATTCGTGGTGTTTTTTCATGAATTCTTCGCCCCGAAGATTTCGTAGTACCGCACCTTCGCCTCGCAGGGCTTCGGTGATCAAGAAATTCTTGGCATCAGGGTGATACAAACACGTAGGGTGAAATTGCATGAATTCGAGATTGGCGACTCGAGCACCTGCACGATAGGCCATGGCTACACCGTCTCCGGTCGCCACATCAGGGTTCGAGGTGTAGAGATAAACTTTTCCGACTCCGCCCGACGCGATGATGGTTAGGTCTGATGCAAGCGCAAAAATCTCGTTGGTTTTGCAATCCAAGATATAAGCGCCGAGGCAGGCACCCAGTCCTCTGCGAGGCACATGGGTTTCGTTCGAGAGTTTGCCTTCCATGATCAGGTCGACTGCCATGTGATGATCGTAAGTAGAAATATTCGGTATCGATTTGACCTTGCGAATCAGCGCATCTTCGATTTCAAGCCCGGTTGAATCATTCGAATGCAGGATGCGACGTTTGAGGTGGCCGCCTTCGCGATGCAGGTCGTAGTCCAGGTGATCCGGGGTCCACGAAAATTTTACGCCCCATTCGATGAGTTCACGGATTCGAGCAGGACCTTCGTTTACGCAGACATCGACTGCAGCTTCTCGACAGAGTCCGGCCCCTGCCTTCAGGGTGTCTTCCTTGTGTTCTGCCGGCGAGTCGTCTTTCGCCCAAACGGATGCAATTCCTCCTTGGGCATAGCGGGTGTTGCCTTCAGAAAGACTCGATTTCGCCAAAAGAATGACGTCACTGAATTCAGAAAAGTGAATGGCGGCCGACAATCCGGCGATTCCGCTTCCGAGGATGAGTACTTTGGGTTTCGTAGTGATTGCCATATGGGTCATTCGTGATAGCCTATAGTTAGGCCTGTTTGGGCTCAGACCGTGGAGAGAATATCATGAAGGTTGCTCGTTTTGCCATTTTTTTAACAGGGATCCTATCGCTCGCGCTCGCAGGAATGATGAGTATTTCGACTCTGCAGAGTCAGCAAGAGGAAGTGGTCCTTCGAACCAATGACGCCTTGAAGATCGAAGCGCAAGCGTATGTAGATCATTGGTTTTCGGTAATTGACGCAGCGAAAACAGGAACGCCGCTTCCGTATGTCATCGGACATGCACTGGTTAAATTAAATCAGGGGATTCCGACCGAAATCGAATCCATTTCAAATACCTCGGACCGCGCCAATGAAGCGCCGGATCTGCTTCTGGAAGAACGTTTGCTCAAAGGCCTTAAGGATCAGGTCACGCTGAATGATCTCAGAATTTCAAAAATTTCGATCGGAACCTACGAGTTGTCCGAGCTGGGCACCAAACAAGGAATTTATATTGCCACCACGGATGATGCAAAAACCGAAGGCGATGCGATCAACAAGATCAAGGTCACGCTTCTGAATCCGACCCAAGCGTTTGCGGGGTTCACCAAAGTATCGAACTCCAATCAGAATGTTTATCTCTTTGATAAAAATGGCCGCGTGATGATGCACTCGACTCCGGCGTATATCGGTACCGATCTTAAAAAAATCGAAGACCTGAAGCCGACGCTCGAGAATCTGTTTTTAGGCGCACAAACCGGCTCAGTCAGTCGGTATGTCGCCATTGATGGAACCCGCGAACAGGCGGCATTCATCCGCACCGGAATTTTTCCGTTCGCTATCGGGGTTGAACAGAAAGTGGCTCCTGCTGTCTTCACCATGGATTGGATCTCGAATGAGGTTCATTCGGGAGCCGCGCGAAAGAACCTGGGTATGATTTCTTTATTTGTCGGAATCGCGTTGGCTCTGTTCAGCGGAATCAGTTTCTGGCTCTCACACGAACTTAAAAAGCAAATTTCACTGAATGCTAATGCTCGCGAACAGAATCAAGAAAATCCGATCGAAACCTTGAGTCTTCAGGAACTGAATATCAAGCCACCGATTCCAAATCGCGCAGCGCCTCCGCCTAAGGGCGTGGCCACGCAGTTACCGACTGCCGGAAGTCTTCCGCCTTCGATCGAGCGGGCTACCGAAATTTTCAATGAATCGCGCAATCGAATCCAGCAAGAAAAAACAGATTCGAACGGAAGCCTCGGCCAGATCATCGTCGACCGTGACTACGTCACCGAATTTGCAAATAAGATTCGCGGATCTTTTGCCATCGAATCGACTGAAAAAGAACTCGTGCAAATCGCGTCAGAATTGACCGAAAGCCCGGTGCTTTATTTCAGATATCACCGCAAGAATCAAACGATCACGCTTGCTTCGACTGCAGGCAAGGTCAAGGTTCCAAATTATTCACTCATGCAGGCGTATGTGCGTAAGGACATCGAGCAGCAGGTAGAGAAGCTTGCTAATGAAGGCAAAGTGGCTTCCGTTTCGAATTATGCGCCGATCAGCAAGCTCATGATGACCAGCTTGAATGTGGGGCATTTCGAAGCGTGGGTGGTTACGACCGATACCGAAATTAGTGGCCAATCATCTCGAATGGTCGGGGTCTTGATTGTTCTGCAAGCGGGCTTTAGAAGCGCCGAGAGCCGTCCGATTCTGGCGCGCATCCTCCGTGAAGCCGGCAATACTCTGTTCGCCCAAGGCAACCGCATTCGCCCGAAGAGCATGCCGATGGGCATGGCTCCAGGAACTGTACAGGCCTAGAATGGGGGATAAAGCAAGAAACAGGGTTCAAGTCTCTGTTTCAAGACAAGCGCTTTTAACCAATTCACGTATCATAGCAAAAAAATCAGAGCTGCCTCTTCTCGCCATGATCAAGGCGAATGCTTATGGCCATGGTGGGGCTTGGGCGGCCGAAGTTCTGGGCTCACAAAAGAATGTATTGGGTTTTGGACTGGCTACCTTTTCTGAAGCGCTCGAGATCAGAAATCATTCTCGCACTCGCAAACCGCTCTGGGTATTTTCGGATTCAGCTCCCTGGACCTCCGATCACTTGCAACTTTGCGAGAGGCACAATATCGAACCGGTATTCAGCGAGATCGAAAGCTTGCTTCGGTTTCAGGCCATGCAGGGATCTCGAAAGATTTCTGCCCATGTCGAGGTGAATACAGGAATGAACCGCATGGGAGTTCCGGTCGAGTCGCTATCGCTGATCCGATTTCATCCAAAAAGTATTTTTACCCATTTGGCAGAGGCAGAGAATCCAAATTCTCGACTGACGATCGGCCAATTCTCGCGTTTTTCTGAAGTGGTAAAATGGTCGAGACAAAAATTTCCGAAGACCTTAATTCATTTCGCCAATAGCGCGGCCATCTGGAATGCAAAATCTTTTCCGTTGTTTCGCGAAATGGATCTCGTCAGGCCCGGGCTTTCGCTCTACGGAGTCAGGCCTTATGATGAGGCTCAGGAAGCGGGGCTCAGGCGGGTGATGACCTGCAAGGTCTCGGTGATCAATAAGATCTACCTCGAAAAGGGAGACCGGGTGGGGTACGGCGGCACCTATCACTGTGCTCGAAAACAGGGGGAATGGGTGGCTACTCTTGGCGGTGGCTATGGCGATGGTATCTTTCGAGCCCTGGGAGGCTCCCAAAAATCCTCTGGAATCGGTCTTTACGAGAAGTCCAAAACGAAGGTAAAGTTTCTGGGAAGAGTCAGTATGGATCTTTGTGCCGTTTCTGCTTCGGCGAAAGTAGGTTTGGGCGATTCAGTCGTTCTTTGGGGCGATGCAATCGATCCTTACGAACAGGCAGCCGCAGCAGGAACCATTCCGTACGAGATCATGACTCGAATTGGTTTTAACTCGAATACCAGGATTGAGTGGATAAAATGACCCAGCCCAATGAATCGATTGCCGTAGAATTAAGAAGCGTCCATAAATCGTTTCGTGAAGGACGCGACAAGATCTTGCGTGGTGTTGACATTCAGTTTCCGCGCGGAAAATTAACTTACATTCTCGGGCCTTCCGGAACCGGCAAGTCCGTTACTCTTAAGCACGTCCTCGGATTACTCAGTCCAGACCAGGGCGAAATCTGGGTACTCGGAAAGCTCTTGGCCGAGCTCTCGAGTTCCGAGCTCAATCAATTGCAAGAAAAGTTCGGCATGGTATTTCAAAACGCGGCGCTGTTTGATGGAATGACTATTTTTGAAAACGTGGCGTTTCCGCTTCGTGAGCATGAAAAGCTCTCTGAGGAAGAAATTACCCGCAAGGTCGAGGAAGTTCTGAAAAGTCTCGATATGGATGGGCCGTACGACAAGTATCCGAATGAAATCTCGGGAGGGATGAGAAAGCGCGTTGGAATCGCCCGTGCGATTGTCCGCAAACCCGAGATACTGCTCTATGATGAGCCGACCACGGGTCTAGATCCGGCAACCCGGATGACGGTCGATAATATCATCGAGAAGATTAAAACCAATTTTTCACTGACCTCGATTGTCATTTCACACGATATCCCATCTGCGCTCAGGCTTGCCGATCAAATTGTGTTTCTGAGTGAAGGGCATGTGGTCTTTTCAGGAAGGCCTCAGGAGTTTGTACACTCGAAACATGAGGGCATTCGCAAGTTTCTCGATTCGGATTTGTTGGCGTATCAAGCCCTGAAAATGGCGGATGCAGGGGCATGAATCGAAACTGGCTGATCCGGAAGTCTGATCTTAAGATTTCGCGGCCAATTTCGCACGCCGAGATGATGAGAAGAATCGAGCAGGGCGAAGTGTTGGGTTCGGATGAAGTGTGCGAGTCGGCGGGGTATTGGTTTTATCTCAACGACGTGCAAGAAGTGCGGGCGCATTTCGGTGAGATTCAGCTCGAAAGACTTTTCCCTAAGGGTTCGATGGATGATACGGGCACGGATTCTACCGATACCCGCAGGCTCTCGAGCACACATCTGATTGAAACAACCGGCTTACGAAGTGCGCCTTCTAAAGAAGTATTCAAAGCGGCCGAGCCTCAAGAAATGCCTTCGAACGTGCGCATACGAAATGCCTTGGGCGTCGTCATCTTCTTTCTTATTTTTTTTGGATTTTTATGGTGGATTTGGTCGGGCTCTTACTGACAAGAAAGATCTCCTCGATCCACGGTTCCGGAACATGGCCCCCTTCGCCTTTGATTTTCTCGGTGATCTTTTGATTCAATCGGGCGATGGCGAGTTTCTTGTTCGCGTGAAGTTCTTGTTTCCAGATCGGGTGGTCGACCTCTACCATCAGGGTTTTGCCTTTTATTTGAAACGCACGGGCGTGTTTGGCGATTTGCTCTCCCACCGCTTCGGGCCAGGTGTCGAGAATGCAGGCATCCTGGATTCCTTGCTTGAGCGCAGGGTGCGTTCGGAGCATTTTTTTAAGTACGCGGTCTAAGAGGTCCATGAGAACTCGAATCTTGCTTAAAGGTGTAATGTTTGTCAAAATATGAAAAATGACGCGTAATGCATGGATTTTATTCGCAGCTTTGTCGATGGTTTCTTCTGGGCTTGCAGGCTGTGGATATAGTCTTCGAGGGGCCACTCGCCCCTTTTTTGAGAATCATAATATCCGCACGCTCTACGTCACCCCCGTAAAGAATAATTCCTATAAAGCCGGCGTCGAAATCACGATTTACAATGCACTTCGAAAACGGGTGTCTCAGGGGGGATATGTTCGATTGGTCGACAATCCTGCCGACGCGGATGCTCAGATCGAAGCTGCCGTCATGCAGGCGGATTATGCGCCAAGCGCGATTACCAGCGCGGATCAGATTGCGCCCCTGTTAACTGGTCCTTCGAACATTCTTATCGCATCTAGTTATCAGGTTTCGCTTCAGGTAAAATTCAATCTCTACGATCGGGATAAGAAAAGTCTCTGGGGGCAGATCCTGTCGCGTACTGAAAGCTTTCAGGCCACCACCTTTAATGGGCCCTTGGGCAGTACTTCTGGCCTGATTAACGAGAGTGAGTTCGATCGCTCGCTCGGGAATCTCTCATCCGCCATTGTTACTGATGCGGAAGAGTCAATTAACACGATCTTTTAGGTGTCCGACAACTTAGATATTAAATAAGTGTCCGACAACCTGAGATGAAATAAGTTGTCGGACACCTTTTGTGCTGATTAAACTAAAAGCATGAAGAGAGCTATTTTGTCCGCCCTGGGGTTATTGGTTCTTAATGTGCAACTTGCGTCGGGAGCCCACGCAACTGTTCCGGCATTGAACAAGGTCATGTGGATTTGGATGGAGAATGTCTCATCTGCCGACATGATGACTTATAAGTACATCCGAAATGTCTGGAGAAATAATCCCTCGGTCACGCTTCAGTCTTATACCGCGATCAGTAAAGTTACGCAGGCCAACACGATCGCCATGGTGACGGGCTCAGACAATAATGTGGTCGATAACAGTTTGATTCGAATCGGTGGGGCTGGGTTGGTGGGGTTACTTCAGGCAAAAACAATTCCTTGGAAAGTTTATGTTCAAAGTTTTCCGGGCGGTTGTTTTCTCGGACCAGGAACTTCTGATTACCAACGGTACCGTGTTCCATTTCTCTCGCTCGATTCAGTCGAGACCGATCGTTTCTTGTGCATGAACGTCGTCGGTTTTAAATACCTTACGGATGATGTGCAGCGAGGAACGCTTCCGCAATTTTCGGTCGTCATTCCTGGGCTCTCTGAAAGCGGCGCGACCTCAGATACGTCGACTGCGACCAGCACGCTTCAAGCGTTGCTCGATCCGTTACTCGCGAATCCGGATATCATGGCACAGACGACCATTTTTATTTCGACCACCAATGGAAGTGGCACTACCGATCCAAATTTGTTTTCGATGGTCATCGGTAACGGAATTACCAATTTCGGTCAAAGCGTGAATACGGCTTATAATCATTACTCTGTTTTGCGCACAATCGAAGATGGAATGGGGCTTGGAACTCTCGGGCAAAAAGACGCGCAGGCGGCCGATCTCGATGGTTTCTGGACGCCGCCCACTCCTTAGACGGTATTTTTCAATTGAATCGATTGACGGGTAATTATAATTCCTGATCATTTATTTCCTTTATTTTTTATATAATTGTTGTATAATCCGACCGATGAAAACTTTATTTCTTTTGTTGGTGTGCGCTTCTTCTGCAAATGCTCAGATCTTTCCGACGACTCCTTTGCCAGAGGGGTTTACGACTGCGGGAAATCACGCGCAGTACGTGCCGACGCCGACTCCAATGCCGACTCCGGCAGCACTCAGCGATCAGGTAAAGGCTTATGTGCTGAAAATTCCTCGCACGCAGGCGCAAGAAGATGCAGTTGGTCGCGCGAGCTATTCATTTTGTGATGCCTGTGGCAGTAAGAGTTTTATTACGACCGGACTGGACGTATTAGTGAATGCGTCACTTTGGTACGACACTGATCTTTCTGTGAGTGCGCTCGAGAATCGACGCTTAAAGATCGTAAACGACATCATGTGGTCACTTCCGATCCTGATTCATCACGGAAAAGACAAATAACTGGCTGACGCATATAGCTAGTCACCTGATTGTCGCAAAAAAGGCCTAAAAACAGGCTTTTTTAAATGTTTTAAATCTTTCTAGTTTAATAATATAAAAATTGAATCATACTCAAGTCATATGAAGACTTTGATGCTGATTCTATTGGCCTTATTTTCTTTCAACGCCCAAGCGGCAAAACGGGCGCTGGTCTACAACGGACCGGGAGCCTGTGATGGTTGCTATCAAGCGGCCAATCAAATTGCGATTCGCGCCGGACTGGATCCTACTTACGTCAACGAAAACGGACTGACCGAGACTTCGACTCAAGCCGAGAAAGAAGCGCTCTTCAAGGACGTGGTGGTTTGGCTTCAGCCCGGTGGCAAATCCTCAATCGTCATGCAGAACATCAATGATGTGTTGAAGTCGGCACTTCAGGATTATGTAAAAGCGGGAGGCGGGTATGTCGGCTTTTGTGCCGGAGCTTTCGCGTCGACCGAAATGGTGGGCACCACCAGCTATCTCGGTTACGGATTTTTACCCGGCAGTACCAAAGTTTATAAGGATCGCTATCAGGCAGATGTCGTGCCGATTACTTGGAACGGCAAAGTTCGAAATATTTATTGGGAAGGTGGGCCTTATATCTACAATCTGCCAAACGACGGCGATTCAGAGGTCATCGCAACTTATCCGAATGGACAAGTGGCCGCAGCTCGTTCGCACTTCGGCAAAGGCAAGGTCTTCGTGAGTGGAGTTCATCCGGAAGCCACGCAGGACTGGTTCGATGATTATGGCATGCAGTCGCCTTCTGGTCTGAATTTCGACCTAGCAGTGGATATGGTGAACTGGGCGATTCAATGAGATTGACGCAAGGCTAAACAAAAAGGTGGGCCCGACCTTTTTATCTTGATCATTAAACTCATTTAATGTAAAAAAGCGGACGATGGTGCCGTTTCAAACAATCCTCGCATTGTTCCTGCTTCTTGCCGCAATCAGCGGCGTGTCGGGGTGTTCTCAAAAACCGCCTCCCGGTTCGAATTGGAAGCCTAGAACAGCTCCGGTGTTTGTCGGCGGGGGCTTCTCTACGGATCCATCGCCGTCACCTTCTCCCGCCCAGTCCGGAACTCCGGTACCCGGTTCTACCGAATTTACCATCGAAGCCAAAGGCGCAGCAGAATGGGTGATGACGATTGCTTCTGATGCAGCAAAACATTTGTATAATGTGATGCCGATTCAAGCGGAAGCGGATTCGACAAGTGCCACTCCTCGGTTTGTCAAAAATGGAGCGCAATACAACTGCGCACTCTCGTCTTCGGGCAGCACTTCTTGTGTCATTCATATGGATACCGCGACCGGAGAAATCAAGAATTTACGCGATAAAACGGCTGTAAAAAAGGGTGATCCTTCCGAGACGCTGGATGCCGCATTTGTCGGCGGCTATCTGATTATTCAGAAAAGCCCGGATCCGTTTGCAAAATTGAATGTAGCCGCAGCCTTTGGTAAGCAGATCTACGAAAATCTGACGAAAGGTGCTCAGGTCGATGGGCAAAGCGCCGACTCTCCGCCGCTTGCTACTCACTGGCGCGCGGGCAAGCATGTGAAGTGCCTGATGACCGAGAAGAAACCCGACAATGATTATTTGTGTACTTTTTTTATCGATTTCGAATTTGCCGAAATTGAAGAAATCAAACCCCCTTACTGAACGCTGCCATGAAGCCACTTAAACATTATTCCAAGCCTTCTGCTGCAGGGGGAACGATCATTCGTAAAGTCATCGCAAATTTTAAAGCGCATGGCTATGGTTTGCCGATCGAAGAGCCGGTTTGGATTGCAACCTCGGGTGGGGCAGATTCAATGGTGCTCGCTCATCTGATTTCAAAATATGGTCGCAAGGTAGTCGACCCAAAATGGGTCACACTGGTTCACCTGGATCATGGGTGGCGGGTGGCCTCACGCACCAAAGAAAAAAGGGCGGTGGAGAGTTTGGCCAAAACTCTCGAGGTAGCGTTTGTATCTAAGGAGCTTGCGTCTCCTTCAGAACGGGTGAGCAAGAATCTCGAAGAAGATGCTAGGTTAAAGCGGAGTCAGTATTTTGACCAAATCGAAAAAATTGTTTTTACTGCACATCATCGCGACGATGTTGCGGAAACTTTATTCTGGAGATTCATGCGAGGCGAGTTGATCGAGAGTATGAAAGGAATTAGTTTTCAGGATCACAAGGTGTTGCGACCTTTTCTTAAAGTAACCAAGCGCGAAATTCTTGCGTACGCCAAGGCTGAGGGCGTGCGTTTTTACGAAGACCCTACGAATCGAAATCTGAAGCAAATGCGGGGCTTTTTGCGTACAAAAGCGTTTCCGTTGCTCGAGAAGCATTTTCCGGGCTTTCCTGAAAAAATTGCAGGTTACGCTGATCGAATTGAACCAGGGGCGATGAAATCCGGCGAAACCGATGTGGCAAGCGTGCTAGAGGCGGTAATTGATTGTCGATTGAACCGGCATCAACGAAATCAGATTCAGAAATCTGTGCTCGAGCTTAAGTTGGGGCAAGAAATCAGTCTGCCTGGAGGTCGGGTTCTCGAGCGCACGAAGAACGGCTTTTTTCTGAGACTTTCCTAGGGTTTGACTCGATACGTTGCACGGGTAATGATTTGTTTTTCCATACGATTCATGCTCAAATAGACTTTGGCATTAGGCCACAATTGAGAAAGGACCTTTCATGAAGGGCGTTGGACGCAATCTCGCATTATGGGCAGCAATCATTCTTATTTTTGCGATGCTCGTTAAAGTTGCAAATCAGAATCAGATCGGACGAAAAGAGCTAAAATTTTCACAATTTATCTCTCTTCTTAAAGAAGGAAAAGTCGCCGATGTTACCTTCAAGAATGAAGGTCTGATTACCGGAACTTTCAAAGAACCCGTAGAGAGTCGAACTACGTTTGAGACAATCGGACCCGAGGCCGAGAACGGAAAGATTTTCGAGATTCTTCAGGCAAATAATATTACACCGAACTACGAGCGCGCCGAGAAGACCCCTTTCTGGCAGCAGCTTTTGGTTTCCTGGTTTCCGATGTTGCTCTTGTTCTTTATTTTCTTTTTGTTCATGCGCCAGTTGCAAGCCGGTGGTGGTAAGGCCATGAGCTTCGGAAAATCCAAGGCACGCATGCTGAATGAAGCGAGCAAGAAATTTACGTTTAAGGACGTGGCAGGAGCCGAAGAGGCGAAGCATGACTTAGAGGAGATCGTTGCATTCCTGAAGGACCCTAAAAAATTCACACGATTGGGCGGACGGATTCCAAAAGGTGTTTTGATGATGGGGCCTCCGGGCACCGGAAAAACCCTTCTTGCCAAAGCCGTTGCTGGCGAAGCAGGCGTTCCGTTTTTCTCGATTTCGGGTTCTGATTTCGTAGAAATGTTTGTCGGTGTCGGTGCTTCACGCGTTCGAGACTTATTCGAACAAGGCAAGAAACACGCACCTTGTATCATCTTCATTGATGAGATCGATGCAGTCGGACGTCATCGTGGCGCGGGCTTGGGCGGTGGTCATGACGAGCGCGAGCAAACGTTGAATCAACTTCTCGTTGAAATGGATGGCTTCGAAAGTAACGAAGGCGTAATTCTGGTGGCTGCAACCAATCGTCCGGATGTTCTCGATCCGGCGCTGATGCGTCCAGGTCGCTTCGATCGACGTATCGTGGTTTCGAACCCTGACCTTCGCGGACGTGAACAAATTTTGCGAGTGCATACCCGTAAAGTACCGCTCGATCCAAAAATGGATCTGACCATTGTTGCTCGAGGAACCCCGGGATTTTCGGGTGCGGACCTCGAAAATCTGGTCAACGAAGCAGCGCTCCTGGCTGCTCGTAAGGAAAAGAAACAAGTCGAACTGATGGATCTCGAAGAAGCCAAGGATAAAGTGCTCATGGGCTCAGAACGCCGAAGCATGACACTCTCCGAAGGCGAAAAACGTACGACGGCATTTCACGAAGCCGGACACACTCTGGTCGGTCGAAGTTTGCCGAGTACTGATCCTATTCATAAAGTAACCATCATTCCTCGCGGAATGGCGTTGGGTGTGACTCAGACGCTTCCGAAGGAAGATCGTGTCAGCATGGACAAGGTAAAAGCCGAGAACATGATTGCATTTTTGATGGGCGGACGAATCGCCGAAGAATTGGTGCTGAATCAAAAGACCACTGGTGCCGGAAACGACATCGAACGCGCCACTGACCTCGCCCGTAAAATGGTTTGCGAGTGGGGCATGAGCGATATTCTCGGACCCCTGACTTTCGGGCGTAAGGAAGAAGCGATCTTTCTGGGGCGCGAGATCGGTCAGAATCGTGATTACAGCGAGCAAACAGCGCAAACGATCGATCGCGAAGTTCGCGACATCGTCGAACGCAATTACCAACGTGCTAAAACCATCGTAGGCGAAAACATGGGTGCGCTTCACCGCATTGCTGAAGCCTTGCTCGAACATGAGACGATTGACGGCGAAGAAGTCGACATGTTGATTCGCGGTGAAAAAATCACCCGGGCTCCAAAAGTAGTTGAAGTCAAACCTACTGATACCACCCCAGGTGCAACTGCATCTACAGATGAGAAGCGTAAGCCTGAAGGGGGAGGCGCACCGGCGCCACTACCTGCTTGATGAATGACTTCTTCGCGAATCTACATGCGAGTTTCCGGCAGGAAGACCTGCTCGACGTTGGCATTGTCGCCTTCATCATCTATCGATGTTTGAATCTGATTCGCGGAACCCGGGCCGTTCAAATGGTCATCGGGTTGGCTGTGTTGAGTGGAGCTTATTTTCTCTCGAATCAGCTCGAACTCTACACTTCCCATTGGTTGCTCAGTAATTTTTTCGACTACTTTATCTTTATCATCATTGTTCTGTTTCAGGATGACCTCAGACGCGCGCTGACCAAAATCGGAAAGAATCCGTTTTTGTGGACGGTCGAATCCGAGAACCAAATCGAGATGGTGGATGAAGTGGCTCGTGCGGCAACTCAGCTTGCACGCGATCGCATCGGGGCTTTGATCGTCATTGAGCGCGATACAGGGTTAAAGAACTTCATGGACACCGGCTCGCGAGTCGACGGAAGAGTTCGTGCAGAGCTCTTGTATTCGATTTTCCTGGTGGATGGACCGTTACATGATGGTGCCGTCATGATTATTGGTGACCGTTTGGTGGCCGCAGGATGTTTTCTTCCCCTTTCTAAAAACCCTGATATCGACAAGAAATATGGAACCCGCCATCGTGCCGCTATCGGCTTGACCGAAGAGACAGACGCCATCGTGGTTTTGGTCAGTGAAGAAGCAGGAGAAGCCCATATCGTGCAGGCCGGTCGAATCATCCGTAATCTTTCAGAAACCCAAATTCGAGAAACGCTGACGGAACGTTTGAATCTTCATATTCCGCGCGATCCGTTGCCTAAAAAAATCAATTCATTCATTGAATACATTAAAGGTAGATCGGAGCGCGATTCATGAAAGCCTTGATTCGCTACTTCTGGAGCCTGGTTCAGTATCAGTTCGGGTTAAAGGCCTTGTCCGTGATCATTGCATTCACTCTCTGGGTGGTGGTCTTTGGTTCACGTACGATGGAAATCACCAAAGAAGTTCCATTTGAAATCACGCTCAGTGATGATCAGATTGTTTCCGATCCGATTCCTGAAAAAGTTGCATTCCGTCTTACTGGCCCGAAAGCGTTTTTAAGAAGTATCACTAGCCGCATTGAAGATCCGATCCGCGCGAATATCAAGGATTTCAAATCGGGTGTTTTTACTTACAAGGTTTTCAGTGACTCGATCAAGCTTCCGATCGGTGTAAAAGTTCAAGCGATTACTCCGAACGTCATTCAGTTCAGGGTCGAGCAACTCAGGCGTAAGACCGTATCGGCCAAACTCGAAACTGTAGGCGAGTCGGTTCCGGGCTATCGGTTGATCCGGGCAGAAGTATTGCCGCCTACCCTCAAGATCAAAGGGCCTAAGGACCGAATCGAAAATCTGACCGTGCTGCCTTCGCTTCCGGTGGATATCGGTTCACTGAAAGAAACAACGATTCTTCCACTGGCATTTGATTTCAAATCCCTGGGCATCGAGCCCGATTCGAGCCTGCCTGAATTGAATGCCGAGATTCAAGCGCGAGGGCAGGCCTTTCGCGTAAAAAATGTGCCCCTGATGATCAGGACCACGGGTAAAGCAAAAACAGATGAAGAAACCGTAACAGTGATTGTTCGTACCGATCTCGGCGAAGTAATTAAAGTGGATGGCGATCAAGTGCATGCCGAAATCGATGTTAGGGATATGCCGGATGGAGAATTTTTAAAATGGATTCGTGTTCAGTTGCCACCGAAAGTGCATCTGATTCGCGTCATCCCCCCTTTGGCTCGAGTGGTGGTCAAGGGACAGTAAAGGTTATGGTTACAGGAGTGCATCATGAGTAAAACATTATTTGGAACAGACGGAATCAGGGCAGAAGCCAATGTCTACCCGATGACGGGAGAAGTGGCGATGAAGGTGGGGCGAGCGCTCGTTTATACGCTTTTACATCAACCTCAATTCTGGCAGAGTCATCATAAATTCAAGCCGGATCACCGGAAAATTAAAATTGTCATCGGCAAGGATACCCGCCGTTCAGGGTATATGATCGAGACTGCATTGGCCTCGGGCGTGTGTTCGATGGGGGGCGAAGCGATTCTACTGGGGCCGATTCCGACTCCCGGTGTGGCCTTTGTGGCGACCAGCATGCGTGCAGATGCAGGCGTGATGATTTCGGCTTCTCACAACGCTTATTCTGACAATGGCATCAAGATCTTTGGTTCAAACGGATTTAAAGCCCCGGATGAAATCGAAAATGCGATTGAAAGGCTCGTGCTGAATCCTGCCGAGATGGATGAAGCTACTCCACGCGGCGCGGATATCGGGCGAGCGTATCGAATCGAAGAGGCTCACGGGCGCTATATCGTTTTTCTCAAATCTACGTTTCCGGCCGAATATGACCTTTCAGGAATGAAGCTTGCGCTCGATTGTGCCAATGGTGCTGCTTACAAAGCCGCTCCGATGGCGTTTCAGGAATTGGGTGCAGAAGTCTTTGCGATGGGTACGAATCCGAATGGTACGAATATCAATGATCATGTGGGCGCTTTGTATCCTAAGAAAATGGCCGAGCTGACACTGAGAAGTAAGGCTCATCTCGGGGTTGCGCTCGACGGCGATGCGGATCGCGCCATTTTTGCAGATGAAAAAGGCGAAGTCATCGATGGCGACGTGATCATCGGACTTTGCGCTCTCTTTCTGAATGAGCATGGAAAATTGAAAAAGAGTACGATTGTAACCACTCCGATGTCGAATCTCGGTCTCGAGATGACCCTTAAAGAAAATGGCATCAAGATGATTCGTGCCAATGTGGGCGACCGCTTTGTGGTCGAAGCCATGCGCAAAGAGGAATTAAGTCTGGGCGGTGAACAATCGGGGCATTTGATTTTCCTCGATTCGACGACGACCGGTGATGGCGCGCTTGCGGCACTGAAAGTCATGGAAATCATGAAACGTACGGATCAGCCGCTATCGGAACTGAAGAAAAAAATTCTCTTGTTGCCACAAACCTTGGTAAATTTAAAAGTAAAACAGCGTAAACCACTCGAAACCCTGATGACTTATCAGAAGGCCTATGCTTCGGCCCAAGCAGAATTAAAGGAACGTGGACGGATCTTCGTTCGTTATTCCGGTACTGAACCTAAGTTAAGAATTCTGATCGAAGGCGAGAGTGAAGTGCAAAATCAGAAATTGGCGAGCCATCTGCAAGAGGCGCTCGAACGCGATCTGGGAGTAGCTCCATGAAAGCGCAGCAAAAGTGGCTGATTCCCCGGCTTGGGGTGAATATCGATCATGTGGCGACGCTCAGGCAACTTCGAGGCACTCCGTATCCGGATCTCCTGACCGCCGCGAAAATCGTAGAAACTGCGGGAGCCCAGCAAATTACCGTGCATCTGCGTGAAGATCGAAGGCACATTCAGGACGCGGATGTGTTCGCACTTCGAAAGAAAATCGGTATTGCGCTTAATCTCGAAATGGCAATGAGTCCCGAGATTGTAAAGATTGCCCATAAGGTACGTCCGGATTGGGTATGTCTGGTGCCCGAGAAGCGTCAGGAAGTGACGACGGAAGGCGGCCTCGATGTCCGCAAGTACCGCAAGCAATTGGGCACGATGATTCAGGGATTTCATAAGAAAAAGATCAAGGTTTCGTTGTTTGTAGAGCCGGACGAAAAAGTAGTCGCTCTTTCGCACGAACTGGGTGCAGATGCAGTCGAACTTCATACCGGTCGCTATTGCATGGGAATGCAAAAGACGCTGGGTAAGAAGAGCGCTGCGGTAGCAAAGGCTGAATTCAAGCGAATCAAGGACGCAGCGGTGCGCGGAATCGGCCTGGGTATTCATGTTCATGCGGGACATGGCTTTGATTGTGAAAATGTAAGAAAAATTGTAGCGCTGGATTTGATCGAAGAATACAACATCGGGCACGCCATTGTTTGTCGGGCGGTTCTGGTGGGATTAGATCGAGCCGTAAGGGAAATGGTCGCAGCGATAGTTGCGCCTTAATAGTCGAAGGAAGAAAATATGGATCCACTCAGAATTTGCAACAACCAGGAAATGCGTGCGCTCGATAAAATCGCTGAGACCGAAATGGGAATCGGACCAGTGTTATTGATGGAAAACGCAGGGCGTGCCGCCACTGAAATCATCATCAGTTCCTTTCCTCATGCGGGCGTCGAGCAGGAAATTCTGGTGTTCGCCGGAAAAGGAAATAATGCTGGCGATGCGTTCGTCGTTGCCCGCCAGTTGATGAGTATCGGCAAGAAGGTTCGGGTGTTTCACCTGATTCGTGGAACGGATTACAAGGGTGCCACCCTTGCCAATTTTACGATCCTACAGAAAATGAAGGCCAAGCTGGTACTCCTCAGTGAGTCAGCCGAGCTCGACGCTTTCTTCGATCATGCACGGGGCCCTCATCTCGCGATTGATGGTATCATCGGCACCGGTTTGAAGGGCGATCTCGAAGGCCACTTTTACGAAGTGGTTGAGTTGATCAATAAGAATGTCGAACACATTGTCAGTTTGGATATGCCTACCGGCGTGAGTGGAGATACCGGGCTCGTGCAGGGGATTGCAATCGAAGCCAGCATGACGGTTTCATTTGGGTTTCCGAGGCTCGGACATTTTCTGCCACCAGGCGCAAACTATCGTGGAAAATTAGTAAACGTGGATATTTCTTTGCCGTCGCGTTTTTCGAAAGAAGGCGACAAATTTCTGCTTCGGGCGAAAACCGTTGCAAAGAAAATGGCCCAGAAATTCGGAAGTCGTGATCGTTACGCCCATAAAAATACGTTTGGTCATGTGCTGATGATCGGCGGTTCGGTTGGCCGTACCGGCGCGATTGCCATGGCGACTCGGGCATCGCTTCGAATCGGAGCTGGTCTTGCTACGGCAGCCACTTGGGCTGATGCGATGCCACTCCTGGCACCCCAGCTGCCGATCGAATCCATGACCTTGGGAATTCCAGAAAACGAAAAGAACTTTGACCGCTATATCGACCAACTCGAGCAGTTTTCTGCTGTAGTCGTCGGTCCTGGAATCGGCAACCGGCCTGAGACCAGAAAGCTTCTCGAAGTATTGCTTTCGACATACCGTGGACCGGTCGTCATTGATGCGGATGCGTTGAACGTCATTGCCCAACATCAAATGCATTCTTTGTGTATGCATCGTAAAGGACCAACGGTACTTACTCCACATCCTGGTGAAATGGCGAGATTGCTTCGTTGGAAGAAAGAAGCCATCGTTCAGGATCCGATTGCAGCGCTGAAGAAATGTGTCGAAATGACCAACGCGGTGGTGCTCCTGAAGGGCGCTGCGACTCTGTTGCTTTCTCCCGAAGAAGTTCTTTATGTAAATCATTTTCCAAATTCTGGAATGGCTACTGCAGGAAGCGGTGACGTTCTTGCCGGCATGATTGGCGGCTTATTGGCTCAAGGAATGAGTGGATTTGATGCCACTCAGGCCGGAGTCTACATGCATAGTCTGGCAGGCGCCCGGGCTGCAGCCCGTGTTCACACGCGAGGAATGATCGCGAGCGATATCATTCGCAGTATTCCATACGCGTACAAGGAGCTTCAGAAGAAGTATGGTGAAGAAGAACACCCTCATCTGGCAAAATTGCTCTGAAGGCGAGCTCGCGCCGCGAATCAAGACGTGGCTCGATGATCTTCCCAAAGCAGATGTGGTTATTTTTCTCGAAGGCCCGATGGGTGCCGGAAAATCGACTTTCGCACGTGCTTTCTTGAGTGTGGTCTGTCCTGGACAGTTATCGAAGGGAAGTCCTACTTTTCCGTTGGTACACGAGTATCTGACTTCGGATCATCGAACGATTTATCATATCGATCTTTACCGGTTAAAAAATGCAGAGGAGTTGCGCGAGTCGGGCATCGAAGCGCAAGTCGAGGAACCTGGCACAGTCGTTTTAATGGAGTGGGGATCGCTTTTTTCAGACGAATTCAAGCACCTTTCTCACACTAAGAAGGTGATCACGGTAGAAATCGAAATGAATGAAGAAAATCGGAATTTCAGGATTCAGGATTGATTCAGGAAGCGAGATCGAGTTCGATCTTATCTTCCACTCCTGGCTTCTCGGAGTTCAGCACTTGCAACAGGATCTGACGATGAGAAGAGAGGGATTGTCGAGAGATGAGGACGGTGTAAGCCGGTGGCTGGCCTGCACGAACGCATTGAATAAAACACTCGGAAGAAACACCGAGTGCATCAAAGACCACTGCTGCTTCTTTTTTGAATTCTGTGAACGAGTCTTTCATTTCAAAAAAGTCGGGAACAAATTTCATCTTGCTGAAAAGGGCTTTTTGCCAGCTAGCGAGGGCATCATTGGTGGCATGTTGAACTGCTTGTTGAAAACGATAATGGCCGGCTTCGAGGTAGAATTGAATTTCATAGAGAACGCCCAAAGAAGTGAGTGATTCGGGTGCTGAATTTTTATGAGGTGCAGGGGTAGGTGATGCTTGAGGAGTATCCATGGTCAGGGCAATTTCTACTTCACCTGTTTTTTCGAGAGTGACAGCGCTCTTTTGTTCTCTTTCGATTTCGGCCGCTTTTTCAGCCATTTTTTTCGGATTGAGAAGTTGGGTTACGCCCGGAACTTCGCCATCGTCGAAGCGAATCGAAAAAACCTCGCTAATTTGTGTGTTGTTCTTCTTATTTTCACTACTCATACAATTCCTGATCGGTTTATTGCTAAAAATGCTGAAATCATGTCGGAATAATTTTTTACACCACTCAGCGAACGAATTGTAAATACTTGAAACTTAAGGACAAAATAGTATATTTTAAATAGATCAAATATAGTTGACTCTAAAGCCCAATTAATGGTACAAGATAAAAGTGCTCGGTTAAGTAAGACTGAGTCGAGGTCATTATTTTGACGCAGGAGGTAGTTACATGCGTTTAACATCAAAAGGTCGTTATGCAGTTCGCGCAATTCTGGATTTGACGTTCAATTCGAACGGAAAGCCAGTTCGTCTTCAAGAGATTTCTGAACGTCAGAATATTTCTTTGCACTATTTAGAGCAGCTTTTTCGCCGTTTGCGAAAAGGTTCTGTAGTAAAAAGTGTGCGAGGTCCGGGAGGAGGCTATGTTCTTTCCCGCTCGATGGACGAAATCACCATTAAGGAAGTACTCACCAGTGTTGGCGAGAACATCAATCCTGCCAAAGATCTAGTTGGAACCGGTGATCTGAAGAGTGACACAGTAGAATTTGTACTCACGAAAACTTATTTCGAAAATCTGGGTGTGATCATGCAGGAATACCTGACGACCACTTCGGTTGGAGATCTCATCCGCAAGGCTCGTGGTCAGCAAGAGCTTCCAAAATCTGCAAGTCAGCTCCTGAAGAATACCAATCCCGATGTGGCAAAAGAGCGCACGGTATCTTGATTCTAACGCTGGCGCAGGTTTAGATCCTTACGTTCGAAAAAAGCTGATCGAAATTCTACAAACGGAAGAATTTTTCTTTGCCAATCCATCGAGTCGGCATCGGCTCGGACAAAAAGTGCAACAGCATCTGTATTTTGCCACCGAAACGGTGGCAAAATGCGTTCAAGCCCAAGCAAATCAATTGATCTTTACCTCCTCCGGCACGGAAGCCAATCAAACGGTCATTCAGTCTTGTCGTTCAAATCACGACGCTTGGGTGGTGGGTGGCGGCGAACATTCATCTACTTACGATTATTTTCTTCATTTACCAAAGACAGCTGAAGTTTCCTTGTTAGCGGACGGCAGTCACGATTGGACAGCATTGCGTGATGTGCTTGAAGTGGCGCGAACTCAAGGTCGAAAAAAGGTTTTTCTAAGCCTGACCTGGGTGAACCACGAAACCGGAGTGATCACTGATCTTGCGGTTTTACGCCAAGTGATTCAAAGCTCGGGGCTCGAGGTGACGCTTCATCTGGATGCAGCTCAAGCGTGGGGAAAAATCGCATTGGATTTTCAGAGTTCTCCGGCTCAGTTCGTAACCCTTTCAGGGCATAAGATTGGTGCACCTGCCGGAACCGGCGTGATTTGGGCAAGGAATCCTGCCCAGCTTCATCCTTTGATTCAAGGATCTCAAGGAAACGGGCTTCGGGGCGGCACAGAAAACGTTCTTGGTATATTGGGTTTAGGATATGCGGCCGAAAAGGTCGATCCGCTTCAGTATCAATCCACGGTTGCACCCCTGAGAAACGAGTTTGAAAATGCGCTATTGGACTCAGGTATTTTGCACCGAGTATGGGGTAAAGAGGCTCTCCGAGTGGCCAATACCAGTCGAATCAGTTTTCTCAATTTTAAGACCTACCAAAACTGGGTCGAACTACTCGATTTAAGGGGTTTTGCAGTCAGTCACGGCAGTGCCTGTAAGAGTAAGGTCGTTGAACCTTCGCGTGTATTGCTGCAAATGGGGGCAGCCGAGGGTGAAGCTTTGAATTCGATTCGAGTTTCTTTCAGTGCTTCTGTAACGAAGCAAGATGGAATAGGATTAGTTCATGCAATACGCGAGATTCATTCACTTAAAACCAGTGAGGCCAGACCATGAGTGGCGATAAGGTATTGGTTGCCCTCAGCGGAGGTACCCAGAGTACGGTGACCGCTTGGTTGCTGAAAAAGCAGGGGATGCAGGTCCGTGGAGTCTATTTCGATTTTTACGGTAAGCCGAACACCCAGGATATTCTATCGCAGTATGAACGTAAGCTCGGCTTCAGTATTCAGCTGGTCAACGTGAAGGAACAGATTGAAAAACTCCTTTTGGCCGAACTGACGGATAGTTTGTTAGCAGGGCAGATTCCCAATATCAAACAAACGTTTCATCAAAAATTCCTGTTACCGGCTCTGTTCGATCTCAAGGGACTGCAGTTTCAGAAAGTAGCAGCGGGATATCGCGTTCTTTTGCAAAATGATTCCGTAAACAATATCGTTCGGGTGAATCGTTATCCGGAGCCTGAACTAGATGAAGCCGTTTTGCTCGTGGGTTTGAACCCTCAACAAATCGGATCGATGGAGCTTCCTCTGGGCGGCATTCCTAATTCGATGACTCAAAAAATTGCCGATGAATTGCAGCTCTATGAAGAAGGAAAAGTATTGCAGACGGATTGGCGAGCTCTCGAAGATGCCCTTTCTGAACGGGTAAAAGTAGATGTTTCAAAGCATGCGGAAGTCGTCGGAAAAGGCGGAGAGCGGATCGGGGCGACCGAGGATTTTACCCAGATCAAGCTGACTTCGAGTTTTCCGGATCCGCAGGACCCAAAATTGCTCTATACCGTTTGGGACATCGATCCTTCCACGCGCAAGATTACCGTAGGTAAAAAAGAGCTGAGAAAAGTTAAAGAGATTCACCTCAAAGATGCCTCTTGGTTTGCCAGGGCCGATCTTGGATTCGAAACCCTGAGTTGCAATATGGCGTGGAATCTAAAAATGAAACCCGTGCCAGTAAAGATTCTGCAATTTGAAGGAAATCGCCTAAAAGCTTATTTTGATCAACCGCTCGAAGGCCTGGCGGCTGATATTTATAACGGGCAATCCGTAGTGTGGGTGATTGGCTCGGAGTTGCTCGGTGGTGCCAGGGTAATGAGTGTGCTATGAAGAAGTTTGTAGTCAAAACCCTAGGCTGCAAAGCCAATTTCTCGGACGGACAGATTCTTGAAGTCCGCTTGTCTGAAAAGGGCTACGAACCGGTTCAAGATCTCGCTACTGCCGATCTGGTCATTGTCAATTCATGCACAGTTACCGATGAGGCCGACAAGCAGTCCCAAAAATTCGTACTCGAGGCCAAAAAGAAGAATCCGCAGGTAAAAGTCATTTATACCGGTTGCGGTGCCGAAGTTGATCCGGAGGCCGCGCTGGCAATTGCAGGCGTCAGTGCTGTCGTAGGCAATCAGAATAAAACCACTGCGGCCGATTTGATTCAGAATTTTTTGAATACAGATGACGGTGTAAGCCAAGAAAAACCTGTATTGCTCGGGTCACTGATGGCGTACGAAGAATTGGTTTCCCGCCATCCGATGGATCGCGAATGGACCTTGCCTGACAGCTCGCTCGATGACATTCTGAAGCTCAATTCGGGACATTCGACTTATCGAACTCGCGCATTTATCAAGATTCAAGAAGGGTGTGATTCTTTCTGCACCTATTGCATTATTCCCTACGGACGTGGCCCCGCGCGAAGTTTACCCATCGAGGATATTGTACAGAATATCGACCAACTCGTGGCTCGTGGAATTCGTGAAGTGATTCTAACCGGCACCAATATCGGCGATTACGGTGTGGATTGGTCTGGCGAACTTAAGATTGATGACCTGATTGAAGCCATTCTCACTCGTACCTCGCTCGGTCGTTTGCGCGTGAGTTCACTCGATCCCACCGAGATCTCGGATCGTATGATCGCCCTCATGGAAAAATATCCTGCCTTTTGCCCGCATTTTCACGTTTCGCTTCAGCATGTGAATTCGAAAATCCTGAAACTGATGAAGCGAAAATACTCATTCGAACAAGTTCAGGATTGCCTGAATCGTTTGGGAAGCATGACCCGTAAACCATTTGTTGGTATGGATTATATCGTCGGATTTCCTGGCGAGACCGATGAAGACTTCGAAGCTTCTGTGCAAGCACTCGAATCGCTTTATTGGCAACGAATTCATGTTTTTCCGTATAGTGAACGTGCAGGAACCCCGGCAACCAAATTGCCAAAGGTGGTTCCGGTTTCCAAAAGAAAAGAGCGAGCTAAGATTCTTCAGGCAAAAAGTCTCGAGCGTCTGGCCGAGCACTATGCGCTAAGCCGGCAGTCGTTTGAGTCGGGACAAGGGCTGCTCACGGCAGTGCTCTTCGAAGGACAAGTAAAAGGCCCGGATGGATCGAGAAACTGGATTTCGGGGCATACCCCGAATTACCAACGCGTGATTCTTCCGCTCGGCGAAAAGGTGAAAGCGGATTTTCATAATCAGATCAAAGAAGTAAATGTGCGTCATTGGCTTGTGGATCGCGCCAGTGGAGAAGTAAGTTGGATCGGTGATGCCCATCATTGAACAGGATTATCTCGCACTTCAGGAACGGTTTCGCTATCAATTCGGAGATGTGCGTCTCCTTGCTCAGGCGTTAACTCATGTGTCGTATGGACACGAACATTATCAGGACCGAGTTCTTGCTCAGCGGGATAACGAGCGATTTGAGTTTTTAGGAGATGCGGTCCTCGATCTCGTGATTTCGGATCTATTGCTCGAGAGTTTTCCAGAAGCTTGTGAAGGGCAGCTTTCAAAAATGCGTGCTGCGGTAGTCAACGAAAAGACTCTCTTTGAGATTGCCAAATCACTTCAATTGGCTGAGATGGTCCGTCTGGGTAAGGGCGAAAAACGCACGGGGGGCAAGGAAAAGCCTTCGATTCTGTCGAGCGCGTTTGAGGCCATTATTGCCGCAATCTACATTGATGGTGGTTTCAATGCGGTTTATCCCGTGGTAAGGTATCTCTTCGCTCCGCTCTTCAAAAACGAGAATTGCATGATCTCGTTTCAAGATCATAAAACTAAGTTGCAAGAGATCATTCAAGGTAAGTTTCGGTTGACTCCGACTTACCACCTGTTGAATACGACCGGACCCGATCATGCGAAAATGTTTGAAATAGAGGTTAGAATTCGCGACTCAATCCTGGCTCGAGCCATTGGGCCTTCCAAAAAAGACGCAGAACAAAATGCCGCCAAGGCGGCGCTTGATGCCATTCCGGATCGAGTGACCGATGGAGAAGAGTCATGAGTAAAAAATTAAAATCCGGCGTGGTCGCGCTGATCGGGCGCCCCAACGTCGGCAAGAGCACGCTCTTGAATGCTTTTTTAAAGGACGAGATTTCGATTGTCACTCCTAAGGCACAGACGACTCGCGATCAAGTGCGAGGCATTGTTACCGAAGAGCGTGGACAAGTGGTTTTCGTTGATACCCCGGGTGTGCATCGTGCTCTCGAAGGCGGAATCAATGCTTACATGATTCAAGAGGTGAAGCACGCACTCGAAGAGCCTGATCTGATTTTATATCTGATTGATCCCTTCAGTAAGGTTTCGTCCGAGCAGGTATTACTCGATCACCTCAAACACGTAAAATCACGTTTGATCGTATTGGTGAATAAAGAAGACTTGCGTAAAAAACGTCCAGATGTGTTTCGCTGGTTGCCCGAATGGTTTGCTGAGATCGAAAAGCAACTGAGCGGATCTCAGTGTTCGTATCTCGGGGTTCGAAATATCGCTGCAGCCAGGAATAAGGGTGTTAAGGAACTTCTCAGTGAAGTGTTCGAACTCCTACCGACTGGTCCGTTTCTTTATGCCGAGGCAGACGCCTTGACCGATCGATCGACGCGCTTTGTGGTTTCTGAATTGATCCGCAAAACAATTGCTTAATAAGTTGGGTGATGAGTTGCCATACTCGTGCGCGGTAGAGATTGAATCGTTCAAAGAGAAAGCCATTCCTGTTCATATTGCAGCTACGATTTATGTCGAGCGCGAAAGCCAAAAAGGCATGGTTATTGGTGCCGGTGGCAAGAAAGTAAAGGAAATCGGAACGCTTGCACGAGTCGAGATTGAAAAACTATTAAGTGCAAAGGTATTTCTCGAATTGAAAGTCAAAGTTCTCGAGGGATGGACGTCTGAAGCCCGATTGATGAAGAAGTTTGGCTATCGCCTAGAGAGTTCGAGGAAACGAAAATGAATGTCGTCATTGTCGGCCGACCGAATGTCGGAAAAAGCTCTATTTTTAATCGTCTTCTGGGTAAGAAGCGTTCGTTGGTCTTGGATGTCGCCGGAGTCACTCGCGACCGGATTGTCGAACCCGCGACTTGGTGGGTTCGGGGTAAAGAGATCAAGCTGAATCTGATTGATACCGGTGGATTGGGCGATGGGCACTTCAAGGAAGAAATTGCGCTACAAGTACAGACTGCACTGAAGGAAGCCTCGGTCATCTTGTTCGTGATGGACATTCGTGAGGGCCTGACTTCAGGCGATCAGGAAGTATTTCATGAGCTCAGAAAATCCGGTGCGCTGGGCAAGATTCCTATGATTGGCGTATTAAACAAAGCCGATAACGAGAATCTCGACGAAGAAGCGACTCCGTTTTACGAGTTGGGCCTCGACATGATTTTTCCGGTTTCTGCCGAGCACGCACTCGGGATTGATGATTTAAAAGATTTGGTAGTGGATTTTGCAAACGGACCAGCCAAAGAGACAGACGATGAAGATGAAAGCGATGAGGATCGAGATGAGATTGACGAAAATGTCATCATCGAGGATGCGCCAGAAGCTATTGAAGAAAAAGTGGCTCGTATTCCTCATATTGCGATCATTGGTCAGCCGAATGTAGGCAAAAGCACACTTCTGAACGCCATCTGTGGAGAAAAACGCTCGATCGTCAGTCCGATCGCAGGAACCACGGTTGATTCGATCGACACCAAGATTAATTGGCGTGGTCAGGATTTTATCCTGATCGATACTGCTGGAATTCGTCGCAAGAATAAAACCGAGCAGGGCATCGAAGTGCTTTCGGTGGTTCAGTCGAGAAAAACACTCGAACGTGCGGATGTTGCACTTTTGGTCATGGATGGCGAAAAAGGAGTGTATGACCAAGATGAGAAGATTGCAGGCCTGATCGAAGAAGCGGGGTGCAGTGTGATCATGGTCATGAACAAATGGGATCTTCAGGAAGACAACGATGAGTTCTCGCAAAAGCTAGCTGAAGAAGAGCTTCGTAAGAAGATTCGCTTTTTGGGTTACGCGCCACTCGTGTTCACGACAGCAACCAAGGGCCTCGGCCTCGATCGATTGCACCGTATGATTGAATATGTGAATGAACAGCGAAGGGTAAAGATTGCAACCCGCGAGATTACCGATTTTATTCGCGCAGAAATCGATGTGTACAATCCGTTTAATGCACGCTTTTATATGGTTCATCAATCAGGCAGAAATCCGCCGACCTTTGTGGCGCATGTCAGCGATCCGAAGAAAGTGCATTTCTCGCTCGCGCGCCATCTGATCAAAGCGATCCGTAAGAAGTGGGGTTACCTCGGTACTCCGATTCGCTTTCATTTCTTGAAAGCCAAGAATTCTAGAGAAAAGTAGGGCGAATTATAGTCCGCTGACTTCTACCGGCACAAGACTTGGAGTAGTATCGCCCGTGCCCAGTTCGCCTTGACTATTATCGCCCCAGCATTGAACTGTTCCGTTGACCATAGCGCAAGTGTGGTAGTAACTGACCGAAATATCGGTTACTCCGCTATCGAGTCCGCTAACATCAGCAGGAATAAGTTTTTGATCAAGTGAGCCATCGCCGACTTCTCCATAAGAATTTCGTCCCCAACACTTGGCGCCGCCATTCACAATTGCACAGGTATCGTAATAGACTGATATGGCAGTTACACCGCTATCGAGCCCACTGACATCGGTTGGAACCAGAGTTTGGGTGGTGCCACCATCGCCGTTTTGACCGTATTGGTTTGCGCCCCAACATTTTACGCCGCCATTCACAATCGCGCAAGAACCTTCATAACTTGAGACGATCGAAGTGACGCCACTATCAAGCCCGCTGACGTCCTGGGGCAATAGACTTGGGTCGGTGGTTCCGTTTCCAATGCCACCATCGTTATTTTTACCCCAACATTTGGCTGCACCGTTTACGACTGCGCAAGTATCATAGTAAGAAAAATTGCTAATTGAGTTTACGCCACTGTCGAGCCCGCTGACGTCGACCGGTACATGGCTTTCGTCGCTTGAGCCATCACCCAGTTCTCCGAAGGGATTATGGCCCCAGCATTTTGCGCCGCCGTTTACGATAGCGCACACGTGAGATTGACCGGTGCTAATCATGGTTACTCCGCTATCGAGTCCGCTGACATCGACTGGAACGAGGCTTTCAGTGGTGTCGCCATTGCCGAGTTCGCCGTAATTGTTCTGCCCCCAGCATTTCGCCCCCCCATTAACAATCGCACAGGAGTGGTATCCAAACGCAGGGTCCAAGCTGATGTAGCTTACGCCACTATCCAATCCGCTGACCTCGACAGGAACGAGACTTGGGTCGGTCGCGCCGTTTCCGAGTTTTCCGTGTAAGTTGTCGCCCCAGCATTGAGCTGCGCCATTCATAATTGCACAAGAGGATTGCGAGCCTACCGTTACTTGACCCGCGGTAACGGGGCCAGGGGTTGGAGTCGCAGTGGGCGTCGGAGTTGCAGTCGGGGTTGGAGTCGCAGTTGCAGTGGGAGTCGGCGACGAAGCGTCGGCTCCGGGTGTAACTACCGTAACTTTTGCGCTACACGCCGAGAGGGTGCAAAGTACAATAATATTAAAAACTATTTTTCTATTTTTACTGGTACTCATCATTTCTGCTTTCCTTTTCTATAATCCACTCACATCAATTGGAACGGTTGTAAACGTATTGTCATTTCCGTTACCCAACGCGCCGTTGTTATCTGCAGTTCCCCAGCATTTGACGTGGCCATTCACGATAGCGCAGGTATCAAAATATCCGCTCGCGATGGCGGTGACACCACTGTCGAGCCCTGAAACATCGACTGGGAGTGAGCTATCGTAAGTATCGTTGTTTCCGAGTTGTCCGTTTGAGCCTTTGCCCCAACATTTTGCACCACCATTGACGACTGCGCAGGTGTCATAATAGGTAGTAGAAATTGCGGTCACGCCGCTATCCAGGCCAACGACGTCAACGGGAACGAGTGAGGGGTCATAACTACTTCCGTTGCCCAATTCGCCGGCATAGTTTCTGCCCCAGCATTTTGCGCCGCCATTGACGATCGCGCAGGTGTCAGCATAGCCGACAGAGATTAAGTCAACACCACTATCGAGTCCGCTGACATCGACAGGTAAGTCATTTTCAGTATTGGTGCCATTTCCCGATTGTCCATATTGATTGTGGCCCCAACATTTTGCGCCGCCGTTTACGATCGCGCAAGAGTCGGCATAGCTGCTGCTGACTTGAGTGACGCCTGAATCGAGTCCGCTGACTTGAACGGGTAAATGAGTTGTATCCGAGGAGCCATTGCCCAATTGTCCTTGGTTGGCCAAACCCCAGCATAGTGCAGATCCATTGACGACCGCACAAGTATGATTGTAACCGGTTGAGATTGAGGTTACGCCGCTATCGAGTCCGCTGACATCAATCGGAATAAGACTTTCAGTTGTGGTGCCGTCACCCAGATTTCCTGAACCATTATAACCCCAACATTTTGCACCACCGTTGACAATCGCACAGGCATCATAGCCGTCACTTGGGTCGAGGCTGATCGAGGTGACGCCGCTATCGAGGCCGCTGACATCTACTGGAACATCGCTTTGATCAGTGGTGCCGTTTCCGAGCGCGCCATGATTATTACCACCCCAGCATTTTGCAGCGCCGGCAATGATTGCACAATTGTTTACATACCCGGCACTGATCAGCTGATTCACAGATGGAGTAGGTTCCGGAGTGGGTGTTGGAGTAGGGGTTCCACTCGGTTCTGGAGTGGCTGTCGAACTAGGCTCAGGAGATGCTGTTGGACTCGGTGTTGCTGTCGAGTCTGCCAACGCTGAAGGCGATGGAGATGCCGGCACCGAAACGGTAGCACTACATGCAGATAAGAAGAGTATTGCTGTGGTAATGCTTAAAGTTTGGATCGCTTGTTTTTTCATGACATTCTCCATGAGTGGCTTATTATCGGTAGAAGTCAGAAAAAAAACAGAGTGTCAGTCTCGACACTGCTCAAGAGGGCTAATGTTGGTCAAAATGCCTGTAATCAAGGACGAAATGAAAATCAAAGATTTATCTTTGAGTGAATTTAAACTCAAAACCGCGCTTTTGAATGTCTTCAAAAAACGGCATCTTAGGGACACCGAGTTCTGGCGGCAAAACCCCTTTGGCGGTCAGCCGTCCGGAGACAATCATTTGTCCTACGATTGAGGCGGTAAAGCCTGTGGTTCGTTGCATCGAGGTGAGGCCTGTTTTTTCGTCCGAATAATCACAGATCCAATGCTCAAGCGTAACCTTCTTGCCGTCTTTAGTGCCTTCCGAAATGGTTTGAATAAACGAAACATCTTTTTCGCCTCCTTTTGGCATCAGGAACTTCTCTAGCACAGCTTTGGTTATCGCGCGAGGTTGAAACATTCCATTTTCGGTTTTGATTTCTTCGCGAGAGAAAAATCCGGTGTCACGCAAGGTTTTCCAAAACGTCAGATTGCCCGGATGACGTACGAATTTATTTTCGAGATTCTTGATTCGTCCTTCGTAGGTCCAAGGAAGGGTAGAGAGCATACCCATGCCATGAGTAGCTTCGACCTTGCCGACTACCGGAAGGTCACAAAGTTCGATCTCAGTCATCGGTGCGATTTCAAACATTTTACCATTTCGCATTTGAGTCGTCATACCGGTGTATTCGTTGGTTAGGGTTTCGATCGCGAAGACGAGATGATAATAAAGTGGGGGCTGGGCGTTCATTGGAATACCGCCATCGCGAGTAATAATGGTGTCGGCTGAATCGAGAATTTCCATCGCGTGGCCGACGGTAATATTCGTCATGCCCGGGCCCATTCCACAATCAGGAATAATGGTAATGCCCGCCGCTTTGGCTTCGTCCGAGAGTGCTAATTGCTTCAACACCATATCGGTATCACCCCCGAGATCGACCATCGGTACTTTGGCCTGAATTGCAGCGCGGGTGATATCGACCGCGTATTTGTACGGAGCTGTATTTAAAATGAGGTCGCAGCCGCGGGCGGCTTCGGCAGTGGCGTTGATGTTACCCGCATCGAGTTTCATCTCGGTTAATTTTTGCGGTTGAGTGTGTTTCTCGAGGAAGGCTTTTAGTTTATGGCTCATTTCCGGAAACGCATCTGCGAGCACCACTTCGGCAGGGTTGCCAAATTTAATCAAATCGAGGGCCGCGCCATAGGCCTGCATTCCACATCCAATCACGAGTACTTTTTTCATAGTGCCCCAACCTAACCCGATTTTTTTAGGTTCGCCAGCCCTTTCCTAGGGCAAATTAATTGACAAAAGAGATACCCATTGGCAACTTAAAGACTCTTATTTTAGGGTCTCCCTGGGTGGCGGAATTGGTAGACGCACAGGACTTAAAATCCTGGGTTCCGAAAGGGACGTACCGGTTCGATTCCGGTCCTAGGGACCATCATTCTTCTTAAAATCCAATTTTATTTTGCCAAGCTGCAGACTCCTCTCCACGCGGCGTACTGGTTTGTACGCCTTGGTCGAGTCGCTTTGCTTGTCTTTCTAAAATTGGATTTTAAGAAGAATGATCAAATTTAGGGGTTCTTCGATGATTAGCACTCAGAAACAGCGGTGTTTCCATAGTTCGACTTCTTTGACCGGTTGTTTGGTGCCGTCGCTATTGATGTCTTCCCGCATGTAAACAACCCGCAAGCTTTCGAGTTGTTCCGTGCCAATGTGATCGCGGTTCCATTTGCGACAGAGGTAGCGTCCATAATTGAGCCATAGTGACGGGTTGTTTTGCTGATAAAGATTGATCATGTATTTGCGGTAGCGATCCGTCGGGTAGGTTGCTGAGACGAGTTCTGGTTTGGTGTAACTCAACGGTTCTCCGTCTTTATAAATATCGAGTTCGCGTCCGTTTTTTAATATCCCCGGAACTACAAACCAGCCATCGTCAATGATTGCCTGATCAAACATTTTCCAACTTTGGGCAAAGCGAAAGAGGTAGCCAATCGATTGTGAAGATGGCGACATCGTCAGGTTCAAGAAGCCCAGGGTCCAGAAGTTCCAATAGAGAACAAAAATGAACACAAAAGTAGCGATCGAATTTGAAAACAGGGATTTGCCGTAAAGCAGGTTTCTCTCGTGCCATGCAGGCACCACGGGGGCAGCTACCGTGCGGTGGTCGGCAAACCAGTTGTAGAAGTGAGTACCCAATGCGCTGAAGGGTTTGAGCCTCATCACGGGCGCAAAAAAACCGCCGATCCAGGACGCTTCAAAAACCAGGCAAACTGCATCAAAGCGAAAATGTTTGGCGCCATCAGGAGAAACGACGATCCAGGAATTGTTCTTTTCCATTTCGGCGAAAAACTCACGAGATGACTGGGCCGGCATGACTTTGATTTCGGTCAGTCCAAGAAACATCTTCAGGATTCGGACGAGCTTCAGGCAAATATCACATTCTCCGTCATAGTAGAGCGAGTATTTCTTTCCGGTAAAACGCGAGAAGCCAAGCCAGTCCCGCTCCCAAAATGACGACGGAAGTAGAGCGGTCCAGGCCATTAGCCCGGCGGCTGAAAAGAATCCTACTTTAAAGAACACCAGAATCGAGAGATGAAAGCCCCAGAAGAAAAGAATGCAGATCATCCGGTTCAGCGACTTACGAAATGGAATGAGAAACAAAAGCGGCAGAAAGGTTTCAAGATAGAGTATGATCGGGTCGATGATCTTCAGTTGTTTACCATAAGGAATGAGTAGTTTTCCGATCGAAGTCGAAAACTGCTCGTAACTGACGGCATAATAGGTTCCAAGCCCGTTGATCCAGACGTCTTGCAGGAATTTAAACCATCCTGCAAAAATATAAAGCAGCAAGATTTGTGAAATGAGGCCCACGCAGGCCATCGAAAAGTAGGTATTCGATTTTGGCGCATCTTCCTTGTTCAGTGCCGCATCCACCGACAGCTTTGCACCGAGTGGAAGGAAAAGCGCCCAGAAGATGAGGTTCATTAAAAAAGCGTCGCCTGCATTATTGACGTAGTAATTTCGATTGTGAATCGAGATTGCTAAAATCCAGCAGGCCAGACTGGCGAGGCGGGTGCGAAAGCCAATGAAAAGGAAAAAAGCGAAGAGGGCATGAATCAGAAAGAGGATCACTTCTCCCGGGACCCCGCCGGTAATAAAGTGAAGTGAGAAATTAGAATCCGAATTGTTGAGTTCGTGTACCAGCGAGCGAGGCATCAGGCCAAAATCAGTGTAATGGACTTCTAGGCCGCGAGAGCGAACCCAAAGATCGAGGAGAATGACCAATCCTGTGAGCATTCGAAAAAACGCAAGTGATCTCAGATCAAGGGCGAAGATCTGTAAAAATCCTGTGTCTTCTTTCTTGCTCATTTTTGGTAGCAGGCGAGAAATCGTTTCCACTGGGTTTCGTGGTCACCGGTATAACCGATACTGAGTCTCAGTAATCCGGGTGAGAGTGACATGGCTTTCTGCTCGGCTTCAGGAATTTCACTCGAAGTACTGACTGAAGGGCAACTCATGAGGGTGCGCGAGAAACCCAGTGATACTGCATAAAGCCCAAACTTTGCATGTTGCAATTTTGAAGCGAGTTCCATCGCGGCTTTCGAGGTTTTGCAATCGACAGTCAGCATACCGCCGTAGCCGAAATCAGGGTTCATCAGTCGGGTCATGAGTGCATGTTCAGGATGAGACGCGAGACCAGGATAAATGACCGGAATATCCGCTTGCTCCATCTTTTGCGCGAGAAATGAGGCCGCAGCCGAGTGCGCATTCATGCGAATCGGCAAGTGGTCGAGGCGAAGGTACAGCTCATGTGCTATTCGGGCATCCATGACTGGGCCGGTAAGCATCACCACTCCTTGATTGACGTCGATCAGTTGATGGATGAATTCGTGACTAGAGGCAATCACTCCTGCGATCATGTCACTTGCACCCGAAATGTACTTCGTGCACGAGTGGATGACGACATCGGCGCCGTAGCTTGCTGGAGAAGCGATCAGGGGTGTAAATGTGTTGTCGACCACGAGCTTGATGCCCTTGCGTTTTTTGATCTCACCCAAGGCTTTTAAATCGCTAAAACGAAGGAGCGGGTTACTGAGGGATTCGGTAAACAGAACTTTGGTCTGGGGGGTAACCGCAGCCTCTATGGCGTTGAGGTCATTCGGGTCGACGAAAGTGACGGTGACCCCGCGCCTTGGCAATACGTTCTTAAAGAAAGCATAGGTGCCGCCGTAAATGGTTCGTGATGAAACGATGTGGCCGCCCTGGGGGACGAGTTGTTCGATGGTGGCGGCAATGGCCGACATGCCGCTTGCCACGCCGAGTGCAGATTCGGTTCCTTCGAGAGCTGCAAACTTTCTTCCGAAGGCATTCACTGTCGGGTTGGAATGGCGGCTATAGAGGTAACAACCTTCAAGTTCACCGTGAAAAGTTTTTTCCATATCCAGGGGATCTAGAAAGGTTGACGTCGAAGCAACATCAATGACGGGTACTACGCCGCCTTCTTCTCCGAAATCCTGAATATCCCTGATTTTTTGACTTTGAGTTTCGGGCATGCCGCGATCATAAGGTCAGCTTAGAGCGATGTAAACTCTCAATTTTCGGCAAACGACCGGGTCAGTTGATTCACTTTCATCCAAGCAACCTCGCCTTGGTTCTTCGGGTCTTTTTCTTCACTGAGGGCCGAATAGATGGCCAGATAGCGTTTCATGACGGCCTTTACATATTCCTTGGGAATAATCTTTTGAGACAGCAGGTCTCTTAAACGCTTGGCGCCGATATTATAGGCAGAGACATACAGGCGTGAGCTTGAGTCGAACTGTGAACGAAGGTGGTCTAAAAGGGCCACGCCGAGCTTGATATTCGAAACCGGATCGAAGAGCGAGCTTTTGCCTTTGTACGGAAGGTGGTTGGTTTTGGCAATCCATTGGGCGGTGGCTGGTTTGATCTGCATGAGGCCGATTTCTCCGGCGCTTCCGACCATCTTTGGATTAAAACTGCTTTCATTTTGGATCATGGCGAGAAGAAAGACCGGGTCTAGATCATGCTTTTCTGCTTCTCTGACCAGGGTAGCTGCAATCTTTTGCGCTTGTCCGCTAAAGCTTTTTGGAAGGAATCTGCGGGACACGGCTTGTACGAACGCAGAAACGTTTTGAATTTTCTCGCTCTTTTGAACTACGCTCTTTTTGTATGCTCCACCCATGAGTTCCTTCGAGTGAGCGATGCGGGACGGGGTTTCGGCAGCCACGGTACTCGACAGGAAAACGGCCAAAATGGTTAAATGAATGTTGTTTAATTTACTGCTTGTCATATACCTGGATTAGTTCAAGATATGGGCCAAGTTTGACGACGTTATTTGCAGTAATTACAGCGAGTTAATGTTCTATTGAATGGGTGGATGTGCTTATACTTTAGGCAACTGTCAGGTATTCGCTAAAATTGAAAGTAGATGAATTGAGTTCCTGAAAACTGGGCTGAAAAAAGGAAAATGATGAGGGCCAGGGTATAGAACGTCCACCGTTTTAAAACGGTTTGACGTCGGATCCACCCCCAGAAATGCACCTTTTGGTCTACTAATTCGAAGGTCAAAACGCATAAAACGAGGATCAGGCTCTCTTCAATCTGAAAGCGCGGGAGCATTCCTAGTCCTGCCAAAGACGGTAAGGTCAGGCTCTTCAGGACTCGAAATGCAGTGCCCAAATTTGCGGCCCGAAAGAAGACCCAAGAAATGGCCACCAATACAAATACCAAGATTCGAGGCAAAGCCTTTTTAAAAATTCGGGTTTCGAGAATCAGGTAAATTCCATGAAGCGAGCCCCAGACAATGTAGGTCCAGTTCGCTCCATGCCAGAGTCCGCTGACAGCAAATACGGTAAGCAAGTTGATGGCGGTTCTGGTTTTTCCGCGTCGGTTGCCTCCGAGCGGAATGTAAAGATAATCGCGAAACCAGGTTGAAAGCGAAATATGCCAGCGACGCCAGAAATCCGAAATGGAAGTCGCAAAGTAAGGTTGATTGAAATTCTTAAGCAACTCGATGCCTAGGATTCGGCTCGTGCCTCGCGCGATATCCGAATACCCCGAGAAATCGCAGTAAATTTGAAACGTAAAGGCTAACACCCCGAGCGCCGTGGCTGCCAGTCCTGCCGGAGAGGCGTCGGTTCGAGTCGCATATTCGAAAATGGTATTCGCAGGAATGGCCAGCGAATCTGCAACCACGGCTTTTTTAAAAAATCCTTGAGCCATGAGGTACATGCCTGAAACGCAGCGCTCGTAATCAAACGGAGCCGCGTGCTTGAATTGAGGAAGCATGTTCTGAGGCCTCTCGATCGGTCCTGCTACGAGCTGTGGAAAATAAAGTACGTAGACCGAGTAGGTCAGCCAGTCGCGTTCGGCGTGATAACGGCCGTAATAAACTTCGAATATGTAAGAAAGTGATTGAAATGTATGAAACGAAAGTCCGATCGGTAATATGAATTTTAGTAGCGGCAGGCCCAGATTCCAGCCCAGTAAATGGGCGAGCTCGTTTACGTTCGTCGAGAAGAAATTCGCGTATTTGAAAAAAAACAGAATCGCGAGGTTGGCTGCAAGACTGAGACCTAGATAAAGTTTTTTTCGTTTAGGGTCGGTGCTCTCTTCGATTTTCTTGCCGGCATAGAAATCAATTCCAATGACGAGAAAGAGAATCAGCAAGTAGGCGGGTATGAAAAACCCATAGAAAACGCAGCTTGCCAAAAACAAGAGGTATAGGCGTTTGCGTTGAACTCTAGTCGCGAAGTAGAGAGCGCATACGGTCGGAAAGAAAAGCAGGAATTCAAAGGAATTAAATAACACTCAAATCAATTTAGGCAGATTTGGAAACCTTGGCAAGTATGGATTGAATATGCAACATCCTTGGAATAAGATCGAGTCATGGCAACGCAGACCCCGTTTAATCCGAATGAATTTGCGAAATGGCTCGCCGACGGTCTGAAAGAGACGCTGGCTTATCGCCTGAGGCAAACCTTCAATCGCGAAAAACTTCTCGAAATGATTCAAGCGAAAGTGCCGACTCGCAATCTGCTGTTGCACCAGGTGCTTCGAAAAAGTTTCGAAAAAGGTGGATTTCAGTTCGAGACGGTCAAGCACGGCGATGCCAGTTTTCATCTCATTCGAAAGAAATATCGTGCGGTGCCTGCTCGCCAGGCGCGTCGGCTCCTTTTGATTCCCGGCCTGGGCGATTCTCCGTCTTCCTGGATTCCACCCTATGCATTTCTTTCAAGCACTTTTTCTGCACAGTTCGACGAGATCATGGTCCTTGATTTTCCGGGGTACCTTGGATTTCTCAGTGATCATCCGTTTGTGACTTCGATGGCAGCCTTGCAAAGCGTGGTCAACACCGTATGCGAGATGCATCCACCTACTGTACTCATGGGGCACTCGCTCGGAGGCTGGCTTGCTGCCAAAGCGGCGCAAGAGTTAAAAACACCGCTCGAGCATCTGATGTTGATCTCGCCGTCTGGCTTGACTCTGGATGATACCGAACGCAAGGTTTTCGGCGATTTTATTGTCAACAGCCGCAACCTTGATATGGAAGAACTGCTTTCGACCATCATGCATGAGCCGAAGCCATTTCATCAGCTGCTTGGGCAGGATATGCGAGCTTTCTTCGAGCAGCCTGCGATCAAACAATTCATCGAGTCGGTCAAACCCGAACAATTCGTGAATCCACTGCTGCCGTTTCAGGCGAAGAAGCTCACTGTGATTTGGGGCGAGAATGATCGTTTCGTGCCTGCGCATTGGATCAGGCATTGGACCGAGATTTATGGCGAGTACCTCGATGCCTATTTGATTCGAAAGACCGGCCATGTACCCCAACTCGAAAGGCCAAAAGTTTTGGCTGATACCATTCTTCATGCGCTCCTCGATCGCAAAGGACGTAAGACCAATCATTGGACAAAAGTGAATTCGCGCAAGCGTGAGTTTCCGGTGGGTCCGAGAATCGAAAACCAGTCGGCCACGGCAAATCTGATCGGTTAGTTTCTAGATGAATTTCGCCAGATGGTAGTTCTTTTTACCCTTACGAAGCACCAGCGCGGCGCCGGCAATCAGGTTCTCGCGTTTTACCGTAAAGGCAATGTCGGTTACGCGCTCGTTATTCAGGTAAACACCGCCCGCGGGCATTTCTTTTCGGGCAGCGCCTTTGGACTGAAAGAGTCCGGTCTCGACCAGTAAATCTAATAGAGGAAGTCCTGCATCGAGAGTACTGAGTGCGCGCTCGGTGACCGGGGCGCCAGAGAAAATCTCATTCAGGGTTTTCAGATCGAGCTCCTTAATTTCGGTGCCAAACAACGCTTGCGTTGCTTTTTCGGCACGAACGAGTTCTGCTTCTCCATGAACCAAGCGGGTCAGCTCGCGAGCGAGGGTCATTTGCGCGGTCTTCTTCTCGGGAGCTGTCTTCAGTTGATCTTCGAGTGCTGCAATTTCGGTGACACTTAAAAATGTTAAAAATTTAAGCCAGCGAATGACCTGATCATCCGGCGATTGAATGAAGAACTGATAGAATTGATAAGGTGAGGTTTTATCTGGCGACAACCATACCGTGCCTTGCTCGCTTTTTCCGAATTTAAGGCCGTCTGAGCGCGTAATCAGCGGATGGGTGAGTCCGAACGCAGGCGAAGTTTCGGTTTCTGCGTGTGATGCATCACTATGGGTTTTTCGTCTGATCAAATCCGTGCCTGCAGTGATATTGCCCCATTGGTCGGATGCGCCGATTTGCAGTGTGCACCCTTGCGTCTGATACAAGTGATAGAAGTCGAAGGCCTGAAGGAGCATGTACGAAAATTCCGTAAATGAAATTCCGTGCTCGCGGTCTTCCATGCGGGCGCGTACGGAATCTTTTCCGATCATCGTGTTCACCGTAAAGTGCTTGCCGATGTCCCTTAAGAAATGAATGACATTCAGGCTCTTATAAAATTCGTAGTTATTGACGATTACCGCCGCGTTCGGTTTCGAAGGGTCGAAATCGACAAAGCGCGAGGCATCGCGTTTGATGCCCTCGAGATTTTTGGCAAGGGTTTCGTCCGTCAGCAGCGAGCGCTCTTGCGCTTTAAAGCTTGGGTCACCGATCATTCCGGTGGCTCCACCGAGAACAATGATGGGTTTGTGCCCCGCGAGTTGAAACCGTCTCAAGGTGAGGAGTGGAAACATGCTGCCCACATGAAGCGAGTCGGCTGTGGGATCGAAGCCGCAATAAAGGGTGACGGGGTTTTCCGAGAGGTGTTTCTCGAGCGCCGGATCGGTTACCTGATAAACGATTTCTCTTGATTGCAGGTCTG